>DATGXU010000018.1:0-7069 GCA_035298685.1 Magnetospirillum sp.
GACCTTCGGCAGCCATATCGACGCCGACGCCCGCCTGCTGGATTGCGCCGTCGATCCGCTGGAAACCGCCGTCTTCGCCCTGTTGAAGGACAAGGCGCTGTCGTGGCGCATCGGCGTTCCCGGCCTGCATTGGGCCATGAACTCGCTGGCGGTGGTGCTGGCGGCCGGCGCCCTGGGCGCCGATGCCGAAGCCGCCGCGCGGTCGTTGCCGGCCATGACCCCGCCCAAGGGCCGCGGCGAGCGCCACATCATCCGGGTCAGCGGCGGCAGCGCCGAGCTGATCGACGAAAGCTACAACGCCAGCCCGGTCAGCATGAAGGCGGCCATCGCCACCCTGGCGGCGGCCCGCCCGGCCAAGGGCGGCCGGCGCATGGCGGTGCTGGGCGACATGCTGGAACTGGGCGACGACGCCGCCGCCCTGCATGCCGGCATCGCCGAGGCGGCCGTCGCCTGGAACATCGATCTGGTGCACACCGCCGGGCCGATGAGCGCCCATCTGCGCGACGCGCTGCCCGCCGACCGGCGCGGCGTGCACGCCGCCAATTCGGAAGAACTTGCCCCGCTGGTCAAGGCCCAGGTCAAAGCCGGCGACGTTGTGATGGTCAAGGGCTCGGCGGGCAGCCGCATGGGCCGGGTGGTCAAGGTTTTGCAGGAAGGGGCCTAAGGGGACAATGCTTTACAATCTGCTCTATCCCCTCGCCGACGAGATTGCGCTGTTCAATCTCTTCAAATACCTGACGTTCCGCACCGGCGGCGCGGTGCTGACGGCGCTGATCGTGTCGTTCGTCATCGGCCCCGGCCTGATCCGCTGGCTGCGCCAGTGGCAGAAACAAGGCCAGCCGATCCGCGTCGACGGCCCGGAAAGCCACCTGCTGACCAAAAAGGGCACGCCCACCATGGGCGGCTTCCTGATCCTGATCGCGCTCAGCGTCGCCACTTTGCTGTGGGCCGATCTGCGCAGCCATTACGTCTGGATCGTGCTGATGGTGACGCTGGGCTATGGCGGCATCGGCTTCATGGACGACTTCCTGAAGGTTTCGAAGAAGAACCCCAAGGGCCTGCCCGGCAAGCTCAAGCTGGTGGGCCAGATCGGCATCGCCCTGATCGCCGCCGGCTGGATCTACGCCATCCAGCCGCCGCCGCTGAGCGGCGGGCTGGCAGTGCCGTTCTTCAAGACGGTACTGCTGAACCTCAGCTGGTTCTTCATCCCCTTTGCGGTGATCGTGATCATCGGCGCGTCCAACGCGGTCAACCTGACCGACGGTCTGGACGGCTTGGCCATCGTGCCGGTGATGATCGCCTGCTCGGTGTTCGCCCTGATCTCGTATCTGGTCGGCCACGCGGTGTTCGCCAACTACCTGCAGCTCCACTACGTTCCCGGCTCGGGCGAACTGGCGGTGTTCTGCGGCGCGCTGGTCGGCGCCGGCCTTGGCTTCCTGTGGTTCAACGCGCCCCCGGCCATGGTGTTCATGGGCGACACCGGCAGCCTGTCCATGGGCGGCGCGCTGGGCGCCATCTCGGTGGTGACCAAGCACGAACTGGTGCTGGCCATCGTCGGCGGCCTGTTCGTGCTGGAAACCGTGTCGGTGATCGTGCAGGTCGCCAGCTTCAAGCTGACCGGCAAGCGGGTGTTCCGCATGGCGCCGCTGCACCATCACTTCGAAAAGAAGGGCTGGGCCGAGCCCACCGTGGTCATCCGCTTCTGGATCATCGCCGGCATCCTGGCCCTGGTGGGCCTGTCCACCCTGAAGCTGCGGTGAGGAAGCCATGATCCGCGTTCCCTCGCTCTCGGGCAAAAAAGTGGTGGTGATGGGTCTCGGCAAGTCCGGGACCGCCACCGCGCGCGCCCTGGCCGCCTCGGGCGCCCAGGTGACGGCCTGGGACGACGGCGACGCGGCGCGCGAGGCGGCGGTGACCGCCGGGGTGACGGTGGCCGAGCCCGACCTGACCGGCGTCGAGCTGGTGGTATGGAGCCCCGGCATCCCCCACACCCATCCGGTGGAAAAGGCCCATCCGCTGGCCGCCAAGGCGCGGGCGGCGGGCATCCCGGTGGTGTGCGACGTGGAATTGCTGGCGCACGCCAAGCCGGCCACGCCCAAGCTGGCGGTGACCGGCACCAACGGCAAAAGCACCACCACCACCCTGCTGGCCCATGTGCTGGCGGCGTGCGGGCGGCAGGTGTCGGCCGGCGGCAATCTGGGCACGGCGGCGCTGGACATGGCCGATCTGGGCGAAGACGGCCGCTATGTGCTGGAACTGTCCAGCTATCAGCTGGAACTGGTGGAAACGCTGTCGCTTGCGGCCGGCGTGCTGCTGAACATCACCCCCGATCACCTGGGCCGCCACGGCGGCATGGACGGCTATGCGGCGGCCAAGCGCCGACTGTTCGACCGTATCGCCCCCGAAGGCACCGCCGTAATCGGCATCGACGACGATTACTGCGAGGCCATGGCCGACCAGTTGCAGGCCGAGGGCTTGCGCGTGGTCCGCATTTCGGCCGAACAGACCCTGGAAAAGGGCGTGTCCGCCGCCGACGGCATCCTGCGGCAGGATGGCGTGCCGGTGGCCGACCTGCGCGGCATCACCCGCCTGCCCGGCCGCCACAACTGGCAGAACGCCTGCGCGGTGTTCGCGCTGGCCCTGGCCGATGGGCTGGAGCCCCAGGCCGTCGTCGCCGCGCTGGGCACCTATCCCGGCCTTGCCCATCGCCAGGAACTGATCGCCGAGATCGACGGCGTGACCTATGTCAACGATTCCAAGGCCACCAACGCCGACGCCACCGAAAAGGCGCTGGTGTGCTACGACAACATCCACTGGATCATCGGCGGCCAGCCCAAGGAAGGCGGCATCAACAGCCTGATCCCGCACCTGGGCCGCATCAAGCACGCCTATCTGATCGGCGACGCCGCCGAGGACTTCGCCGCCGTGCTGGAAGGCCGCGTGCCCTATACCCAGTGCGGCTCGCTGGTGATGGCCGTGACCAAGGCCGCCGCCACCGCCGAACCGGGCGACGTGGTGCTGCTGTCGCCGGCCTGCGCCTCGTGGGACCAGTTCAAGAGCTTCGAACATCGCGGCGACGTCTTCCGCCAACTGGTGGAGGAGTTGTGATGAATTTCGGGCGCACCGATACATCCGTGCTGGGACGCTGGTGGTGGACGGTCGACCGCTGGACCATCGCGGCGCTGTTCCTGCTGGCCGGCATCGGCCTGCTGCTGACCATGGCCGCCAGCCCCGCCGTGGCCGACCGCATCGGTGCGGATTCGTTCCATTTCATCCGCCGCCAGTTCATGTTCCTGGCGCCCGCCTTGGCGGTGATGATCGGCGTGTCGCTGCTGGCGCCCAAGCAGATCCGCCGCCTGGGCGTCATCGGATACCTTGGCTGCGTGCTGTTGCTGATCGCCGTGCTGTTCATCGGCCCCGAGGTCAAGGGCGCCACCCGCTGGATCAACGTGGCCGGCATTTCCATCCAGCCGTCGGAATTCACCAAGCCCACCTTCGCCATCATCGCCGCCTGGATGTTCTCGGAAAGCCGCCTCAATCCCGGCTTCCCCGGCAAGGCCATCGCCACCGGCATCTATCTGCTGACCGCGCTGCTGCTGCTGCGCCAGCCCGACGTGGGCCAGACCCTGATCATTTCGGCGGTGTGGGGCACCCAGTTCTTCCTGGCCGGCCTGCCGATGGTGCTGGTGGTCGGGCTGATCGGGCTGGGCGTGGTCGGCGGCATCGGCGCCTATTTCACCTTCCACCACGTCCAGGCCCGCGTGGACAAGTTCCTCGACCCCACCGGCGGCGACGCCTATCAGGTCATGACGGCGCTGAACGCGTTCAAGAACGGCGGCCTGTTCGGGCGCGGCCCCGGCGAGGGCCGGGTCAAGCTGGTGCTGCCCGACGCCCACACCGACTTCATCCTGGCGGTGGCCGGCGAGGAATTCGGCATCGCGCTGTGCCTGGTGGTGGTGGCGCTGTTCGCCTTTGTCGTGCTGCGCGGCTTTTCGCGCCTGATGAAGGAGGAAAACCTGTTCGTGGTTCTGGCCACCGCCGGGCTGCTGGTGCAGTTCGGCCTGCAGGCCATCATCAACATGGCGTCGACCCTGCGGCTGATGCCCACCAAGGGCATGACCCTGCCGTTCATCTCGTATGGCGGTTCATCCATGCTGGCGCTGGCGCTGGGCATGGGCATGGTGCTGGCGCTGACCCGCACCCGCTATGGCACGGAAGGATTGGAACGATGAGCGGCTCTCTCGTCCTTCTGGCCGCCGGCGGCACCGGAGGCCACGTCTTCCCCGCCGAGTCCCTGGCCAGCGTGCTGATGGAACGCGGCTGGCGCCTGGGCCTGGTCACCGACCGGCGCGGCCATGCCTATGGCGGCACGCTGGGATCGCTGGAAACCTTCCGCATCGCCGCCGGCGGCATCGCCGGGCGCGGCGTGCTGTCCAAGCTGCGCGGCGTGGCCGAGCTGGGCCTGGGCGTGCTGCAGGCCCGGTCGCTGCTCAAGCGGCTGCGCCCCGCCGCCGTGGTGGGTTTCGGCGGCTATGCCTCGGTGCCGACCATGGTGGCGGCGACCATGCTGGGCATTCCCACCGCCATCCACGAACAGAACGCCGTGCTGGGCCGGGCCAACCGCCTGCTGGCCGGGCGGGTCAACCGCATCGGCACCTCGTATGCCGTCGTCCAGCATCTGGACGCGGCGTGGCGGGCCAAGGTGACCCATACCGGCATGCCGGTGCGCGCCGCCGTCGCCGCCTTGCGCGACGCCCCCTATCCGGCCCTGACCGAGGGGCAGCCCATCCGCCTGCTGGTGCTGGGCGGCAGCCAGGGCGCCCGCGTGCTGTCCGAGGTCGTTCCGGCCGCGCTGGCGGCACTGCCCGAGGGCCTGCGCGCGCGCCTGAGCGTGTCGCAGCAATGCCGGCCCGAGGATCTGGACATGGTGCGCGCCGCCTATGCCGGCAGCGGCATCGACGCCACCCTGGACAGCTTTTTCTCGGATGTCCCCGAGCGCATGAGCGGCGCCCATCTGGTCATCGCCCGCTCGGGCGCCTCGACGGTGGCGGAACTGACCGCGTTGGGGCGGCCCGCCATCTTGGTGCCATATCCCCATGCCATTGACGACCACCAGACCGCCAATGCCCGCGCGGTCGACGAGGCCGGCGGCGCATGGCTGATGCCGCAACCCGCCTTTACCTCGGACGCGCTGGCTAGCCGTCTGGAATCCCTGTTCACGCAGCCCGGCACCCTGGCCCGGGCGGCGGGATGCGCCCGCGCGGCCGGAAGGCCCGATGCGGCGGCGCTGCTCGCCGACCTGGTCGCCGCCCTGCCGGGCACCCAAAAGGAGTCTTTGGCATGAGGACGATGCCGCTTTCCATCGGCGCGATCCATTTCGTCGGCATCGGCGGCATCGGCATGTCGGGCATCGCCGAAATCCTGGTCAACCTGGGCTACGAGGTGCAGGGGTCCGACATCGCCGACAACTACAACGTCGAACGCCTGCGCAAAAAGGGCATCGCCATCCATATCGGCCACAAGGCCGAGAACCTGGGTGACGCCCGCGTGGTCGTGGTGTCGTCGGCGGTCAGGCCCGACAATCCCGAACTGGTGGCCGCCCGCGCCAAGCTGGTGCCGGTGGTGCGCCGAGCCGAAATGCTGGCCGAGCTGATGCGCCTGAAGAACGCCATCGCCATCGGCGGCACCCACGGCAAGACTACCACCACCTCGATGATCGCCGCCCTGCTGGATGCCGCCAGCCTGGACCCCACCGTCATCAACGGCGGCATCATCAACGCCTATGGTACCAACGCCCGCCTGGGCGCCAGCGAATGGATGGTGGTCGAGGCCGACGAATCCGACGGCACCTTCACCAAGCTGCCGGCCACCGCCGTGGTGGTGACCAACATCGACCCCGAGCACATGGACCATTACGGGTCGTTCGACAAGCTGCGCGACGCCTTCCGCACCTTCGTCGAGAACATCCCGTTCTACGGCTTCGCCGCCATGTGCATCGACCATCCCGAGGTGCAGTCGCTGATCGCGCGCGTGCCCGACCGCAAGATCGTCACCTACGGCTTCAGCCCGCAGGCGCTGATCCGCGCCACCAACGTGCGCATCGGCCCCGGCGGCGCCCGCTATGACGTGGTGATCACCGACCGCGTCACCGGCAAGACCCGCATCATCGACGATCTGCGCCTGCCCATGTATGGCGAACACAACGTCGCCAACTCGCTGGCCGCCGTGGCGGTGGCGCACGAGCTGGGCCTGCCCAACGACGTGGTGCGCAAGGCGCTGGGCAATTTCTCGGGCGTCAAGCGCCGCTTCACCAAGACCGGCGAGGCGCGCGGCGTCACCGTGATCGACGATTACGGCCACCATCCGGTGGAGATCGCCGCCGTGCTGAAGGCGGCGCGCAGCGCCACCACCGGCAACGTGGTCGCCGTGGTGCAGCCGCACCGCTATTCGCGCCTGTCCAGCCTGTTCGCCGAGTTCTGCACCTGCTTCAACGACGCCGACACGGTGATCGTGGCCGACGTCTATGCCGCCGGCGAACAGCCCATCGAGGGCATGGACAAGGACGCCCTGGTCAAGGGCCTGCAGGAACACGGCCACCGTCATGTGGTGGCGCTGTCCGACGCCAAGGCGCTGGCGCCGATGGTGGCCGAGATCGCCCGCTCGGGCGATTTCGTCGTCTGCCTGGGCGCCGGCAACATCACCCAGTGGGCCCATGCCCTGCCGGCGGAACTGGACGCCCTTCCCCGCACGGAGGCCGGCGAGTGATGACCGCGCTGCGCCAGGACCATTGGGCCGACACCCTGCCGCCGGTACGCGGCCGCATCAGCCGCAACGCGCAGCTGGGCGGGCTGACGTGGTTCCGCGTCGGCGGGCCGGCCGAGGTTCTGTTCCGCCCCGCCGATGCCGAGGATCTGGCCGCCTTTCTGGCCGCCCTGCCGGCGGAAGTGCCGGTCACGGTGATCGGCGTCGGCTCGAACCTCTTGGTGCGCGACGGCGGCGTGCCGGGCGTGGTGGTGCGCATGGCCGGCCCCTTCGCCAACATCGCCGTCGACGGCGCCACGGTGACGGC
>DATGXU010000019.1:0-3193 GCA_035298685.1 Magnetospirillum sp.
CTTGGTGATCAGGTGGACGGTGTTGAAATCGCCGCCGAAGGTGCCGGTGGCCGGCGACACGTCGTTGGCGACGATCCAGTCGCAGCCCTTGCGGGCCAGCTTGGCGGCGGCGTGGTCCAGCACCTTTTCCGTCTCGGCGGCGAACCCCACCACCAGACGCGGGCGGGCGGCGCCGGCCTCGGACAGGGTGGCCAGGATGTCGGGATTGGGCGCCAGTTCGATGGCGGGCGGCGGCGCCCCCGGTTCCTTCTTGCGCTTTTCCTTGGCGGCGTTGGACACCGTCCAGTCGGCCACGGCGGCGGCGCACACCGCCACGTCCACCGGCAGGCGGGCCAGACAGGCGCCCAGCATCTCGCGCGCGGTTTCCACGTGCACGGTTGCAACGCCGGCCGGATCGGCCAGCTTGACCGGGCCGGTGACCAGGGTGACCTCGGCCCCCAGCCGCGCCAGGGCGGCGGCGATGGCGTGGCCCTGCTTGCCCGACGAGCGGTTGCCGATGAAGCGCACCGGGTCGATGGGTTCGTAGGTGGGGCCGCTGGTGACCAGCGCCTTGAGGCCCTTCAGCGGACCGGCGGCCAGCAAACCTTCCACCGCCGCCACGATCTCGGCCGGTTCGGCCATGCGGCCCATGCCGGACTCGCCCTCGGCCAGCATGCCGCTGTTGGGGCCGACGGTGCGCACGCCGCGCCCGGCCAGGGTCGCCAGATTGGCCTTGGTGGCGGGATGGTCCCACATGCGGAAGTTCATGGCCGGCGCCGCCAGGATGGGCTGGTCGGTCACCAGCAGCGCGGTCGAGGCCAGATCGTCGGCCAGCCCGGTCGCCATCTTCGCCAGCAAGTTGGCGGTGGCCGGCGCCACCACCACCATGTCGCAGTCGCGCGCCAGGGTGATGTGGCCGATCTCGTGTTCGTCGGTCAGCGAAAAGGTGTCGCAGAACACCTTGTCGCCCGACAGCGTCTGCACAGCCAGCGGGGTGACGAATTGCTGGGCGTTCTTGGTCAGCACGCAACGCACCCGCGCCCCACGGTCGCGCAGGCGGCGGATCAGCTCCAGCGATTTATACGCGGCGATGCCGCCGGAAATGACCAAAAGGATGCGCTTGCCGTCGAGCACTGGAAAATTCCCGACTAATTACGGAACAAGAGGTGTGGTTAACCTAATGCCGGGGCAAGACGGGTGCAAGCGCGTTGTGGGATTGGCGCGGCGAATTGTTCCCATCGGCGATTGAACGTGCCGGGGTCGAAACCGCGCGAAACGAGAGCGGTCGGGTTACTTGAACAGGTACAGCCCACCCAGCACGGCGGCCAGCAGCCACGGCAGCCAGCCGGGCAAACCCTTGCGCCGGCCCTCGCCGCGCATGGCCTTGACCGTGTCGGGATGCAGCCGCAAGCCGCCGTTCATCATGGCGGTATAGGCCTTTTCCGTCTCGGCCAGCATGCGCGGCAACCGTTCCAGGGTGGCCAGCGCCCCGGTGACGGTTTCCTTGACCCGCGCCTGGGGGCCAAGGTTCTGCATCATCCAGGTTTCGATCATGGGCCGCGCCAGTTCCCACATGTTGACGCGGGCATCCAGCGTGCGGCCGACGCCTTCGGCCACCAGCATGCTTTTCTGCAGCATCAGCAATTGCGGCTGGGTCTGCATGGCGAATTGTTCGGTGATCTTGAACAGCTGGCCCAGCAGCTTGGCGATGGAAATCTCGTGCAGCGGCTTGCCCATGATCGGCTCGGCGATCGAGCGGCAGGCCTGGGTGAAGGTGTCGACGTTTTTATCGGCGGGCACCCAGCCGGCTTCGAAATGCACTTCCGCCGCGCGGCGGTAATCGCCGGTCAGAAAGCCGATCAGCATCTGGCCCAGATGGCGGCGGGTTGCCATGTCCACCCGGCCCATGATGCCGAAATCCACCGCCACCAGATTGCCGTCGGCATCGACGAACAGGTTGCCCGGGTGCATGTCGGCGTGGAAGAAGCCGTCGCGGAAGACCATGTTGAAAAAGGCTTCCGCCGCTTTCTTCAGGATTTCATCCAGCGACAGGCCGGCGGCCACCATGGCGTCGGTTTCGTCCACCGGAATGCCGCTGACCCGTTCCAGCGTCAGCACGCGCTTGGCGGTGCGGCTCCAGTCGATGGCGGGAACGCGGAAGGTGTCGTCGCCGGCGAAGTTCTCGGCCATTTCTGCGGCGGCGGCGGCCTCGAACCGCAGGTCCATCTCAAGGTGGATGGATTCCTCGAAGGTGTCGACGCTTTCCACCATGCGCAGCCGGCGCAGGCCGGGCTGGGTCAGTTCCGCCCATTCGGCCAGCCAGCGCAGCAGGTCGATGTCACGCTTGAAGGCGCCTTCGACGCCGGGGCGCAGCACCTTGACCGCCACTTCCGCGCCCTCTTTGGTGACGGCGAAATGCACCTGGGCGATCGAGGCGGCGGCGACGGCCTGATCGTCGAAGCTCTGGAACAGCTCCTCGATGGGGGCCTCCAGTTCTTCCTCGATGATGCGCCGCGCCTCGGCGGCGGGGAAGGGCGGCAGGCGGTCCTGCAGATCGGACAGATCGGCCGCCATCTCGTCGCCCAGCAGATCGGCGCGGGTGGACAGCGCCTGGCCCAGCTTGATGAAGGTGGGGCCCAGCTCGACCAAAGCGGCGGCAAGGCGCTGGCCGGGGCGGCCGCAATGGCTGGGCGCGCGGCCCAGGCGCAGGACCTTGGCGCCCAGTTGGGCCAGCGGCAGGTCCACCGCGTCCAGCGCGTCGTGGCGCGACAGCACGCGGGCGATGGTCAGCAGGCGATGCAGATTGCGGGCGGCGCGGATCACAGGCGCCAGCCCGAATGGATGGCGGCGATGCCGCCCGACAGGTTGCGCACCTCGACCCGCTCGAACCCGGCGGCGCGGACCATTTCGGCCATTTCTTCCTGCGGCGGGAACTTGCGGATGCTTTCCACCAGATACTGATAGGCGTCGCGGTTGCCGGTGACCATCGAGCCGATGGTGGGCAGCACGTTGAAGGAATAGAGGTCGTAGAACTCACGCAGGCCCGGCACCACCACCTTGGAAAATTCCAGGCACATGAAGCGCCCGCCCGGCTTCAGCACGCGATAGGCCTCGGCGATGGCCTTGTCCCAGTGGGTGACGTTGCGCAGGCAGAAGGCGATGGTGTAGCGGTCGACCGAGCGGTTGGCCACCGGCAGGCATTCGGCGTTGCCGC
>DATGXU010000020.1:0-8555 GCA_035298685.1 Magnetospirillum sp.
ACGCCCCTGGCCTATCCCCAGGGCGCGCCGCAAATCACCTCGCGCATCACCGTGTTCCCGCCGGGCAGCGAGACGCCCATGCATCGCCACCCGATGCCGCTGTACGTCTTCATCCTGGAAGGCGAGCTGACCCAGGCCGCCGAAGGGAAGGAGCCGCTGCGCTACAAGGCCGGCGACGCCTTCATCGAAACCGGCGAGTGGCACGTGGGCCGCAACGAATCCGACAAGCCGCTGCGGCTGCTGTCGGTCTATGCGGGCGCCGACCACCTGCCGCTGTCGGAAGTCAAGCCGGCGGCCTAGCCCGCCGCCGGCTCAGGCTGGAAGATGTAGGCCAGCTCGCCCAGCTTTTCCTCGATGACGAAGGGAACCGCCTGGGCATAGGCATCCAGCGACACCAAGGCGTTGACCACCGCGTCGCGGCGAAAGGCGGCGCGGACACGGTCGGCCATGGCGCGGTTGACCTGGGCGGCGGTCAGGTAGTGGGCGGCCAGATCGTCCAGCGACGGCGGCCGCCCAAGGATCCAATCCTCCAGCAGGTGCATGGAAAACGCCCGCACCAGCGTTTCCTCCTCGCTGGCGAAGGGCAGATGGAAGCGGGCCATGGGCCGGAAGAAATCCAGGTGCGGACAGCCGCAGGTGGCGCCGATCAGCCCGATCACCGAGGCCAGGCCGTGCTGCACCGCCCGTTCGGCGGCAACCACCCGCAATTCCGAGCGCACCACCACCTGAACCCGTTCATAGGAATGCACGTCGGCGAAATCGCCCAGGAACGGCGCCAGCCCGGCGGTGAAAGGGCAGAATTCGGCGTCCGCCGGCAAGGGGCAATGGGGGCAGCGGTGGAAATCCAGACGGGTCCACGGCTCGGGCGCCCGTTGCCGCAACCGCATCTGGTCGTCGAAATCCATGTGCAGGCGCAATTCGCGCCCGTCGGCGAAGGTGAAGGAATAGGTGAGCGCCTTCATCCCACCCGGACCCGCACGGGTTCGACGAAGGTGTAGATCTTACCCAGCGACCGCAGCCGCTCGACCTGCGCGGCGGACAGGATGGTGCGCGCCGCCAGGATCAGATGGCCGTTGGTCAGGCGAATGTCGCTCAGCACCAGATGGCCGGGCCGCAGGATGGAAACCGGCACCTCGGCCTCGACCGGCGCCGCCCCCGCCATCAGCGACATCAGGCAATGGCGCACCTTGACCAGCAGGTTGGGATCGTATTGCGCGCGGTTGCGATCCAACTGGGCGAAGGCGGTGGGATCGGGAATGCCCGACGGGCACGCCTCGGCCAGGTCCTTGAGGATCTTCAGCAGGCGCGCGTCGAAGGGAATGTCGGCGCCTTTCGGTCCGTCGGCGGGAAAGCCGGTGCCGTCATAGCCGCGATCCTGCAGCCAGATGGTTTCCGCCACCTTGCCCAGGCGCGGAATATTGGCGATCAGGTTGCGCCCCGCCTCGGGAGCGCGATCGACGATGGACTGCTCGGCCTCGCTCAGCGCCTCGCCCCGGCGTTTCTTGGCGATCACTTCGGGCGGGATCGACACCTGGCCGATGGGGATCAGCATGGCCGCCATATCCAGCTGCCAGCGTTGCGGCAGCTTGAACTCGATGGTCAGCAGGCGCACCCATTCGCGCAGGCGGGTCGCCAGGCCATAGGCGACCGGATCGTTCATGGACACCACGTCGGCCAGCACCTTCACGCTGCCCGCCAGGGTGTTTTCCAGCAATTCGCGTTCGGCGGTGATCAGGTGGTACTGGTCGATGCCCGATTGCAGGCCGATGGCCAGTTCCTCGGCCGGACAGGGCTTGGTGAAGAAGCGGAAGATGTTGCCCTTGTTGATGGCGTCGATGGCGGTCTGCTGGTCGGCATTGCCGGTCAGCATCATGCGCACGGTGTCGGGCGACAGGCCACGGATGCGCGACAGCACCTCGATGCCGTCCATGCCGGGCATGCGCATGTCGCACAGCACCACGGCGAAGGGTTCGCGGCGTTCGTTGGCCTCGGCCACCGCCTGCAGCGCCGGGGCGCCCCCTTCGGCGGTGGTCAGCACGAACTGCTTGCGCAGCTGGCGCTGCAGGGCTGAAAGCAGGTTGGGATCGTCGTCAACCAGCAAAACCCGTTCAGGCATGTTCAAACTCCGTGGCCGTTTTCGCGGCGATGGCTTTCCAGGCGTCCAGCTTCAGGTCCTTGCGGGCCTCGCACAGATAATTCATGTCCAGCGCCGGCTGTGCCGCCATTTCTTCCGGGATCAGCGGGAAACGCGGCCCCAACGCGCGGGCGGCGTGAAGCGCGGTCAGCACCGGGTTTTCGCTGCCCGGGCAGGCCGAAGGCCGACAGGCGTGGGCCACCGCCTCGACCATGGGATCGGCGAAGTTCCACAACCCCAGCAGATAGGCGCCCACCAAGGCGTGATTGGCGCCGTAAGCCGAGGTCTCGGCGGTGAACACCGGCCCATCGGCACCCGGGCTGGCATAGAGCCGGGGATAGCTTTCCGGGAAGGTGTCGAGCAACGCCAGCGCCCCCACCGAACACAGCATTCCGGCGCAATAGGCCATCTTGCCCACCGTGCCCTTGCCGCCTTCCTCGTCGGCGATGCGTTCGGACAGGGCGGCGATGTGCAGGCTGTAGGCGTTCAGCGCCGACATCAGCCCGGCATTGGCGCTGTTGGCCTCGAACTGGCGGAAGATGCCGATGCGCAGCACCAGCGCGCTGATGATGTCGAGCCCCAGGGTGCGCACCGCCTGCAGCGGCGTCGACGCCCGCCCCGAGATCGAGAAATAGGCGGAATTGGTGACCTTCAGCAGCTCGGCGGTCATGGCCACGTCGTGGCCGATGATGGCCGCCACCGACGCGGCCGAGACGTTGGGCGACTGCAGTTCCGCCTCGAGCTGGAAGAACAGCTCGGGCGGGCTGGGCAGATCGGTCAGGCGGGCCAGGGCGGTGCGCAGACCTTCCGACGCCAGCAGGCGGCGCAACGCCACCGGCCGGGCGATGGACTGCATCAGCGCGCCCGGATCGCAGGGCTTGGCCAGGTAGAGATGGGCGGGCCCCACGGTGCGCAGCACGCTTTCCGCGTCGGCATAGCCCGACAGGATGACGCGGATGGTGCCGGGATGGCGGGCACGCACCTTGCTCAGGAACTCGGCGCCGTCCATGTGCGGCATGCGCATGTCCGACACCACCACGTCCATGTGCTCGTCGGCCATCAGCGCCAGGGCCTCCTCGCCACCCAGGCTGAAATGGGCCTCGAATTCGGCGCAGCCGCGCATCAGCCGCTTCAGGCCAGCCAAAATGTTGAGATCGTCGTCGACGAACAGCACCCTGATACGCGCGGTCATTCCTCGTCCTCGCCTTCCTCCTGGTGGCTATCCCCTGCCGGTTCGAGCGGCAGCCATACCGTGAAGACCGAACCTTCGCCCTGACGGGTTTCCACGTCGATCCTGCCCCCATGCTTGACCACCACCACGTCGCGGCTGATGGCCAACCCCTGTCCGGTTCCCTTGCCCACCTCCTTGGTGGTGAAGAAGGGATCGAAGATGCGCTCGCGCACGTGTTCGGGCATGCCGGTGCCGTTGTCGGCGAAGCGGATCAGCACGTAGCCGTCCCTGGAGGACGTCGAGATCTGGATCTTGCCCTCGCCCTTGCGGCCTGCCGCCTCGATGGCCTGGGCGGCGTTGACGATGATGTTCAGGAACACCTGATTCAGTTCGCCGGCATAACAGGGAACCGGCGGCAAATCGGGCTGGAACTCGCACGACACCGTGGCGACGTGCTTCCAGGTGTTGCGGGTCACCGTGACCGTACTGTCCAGCGCCCGGTTGAGATCGGCCATGGTCTTGCTGTTCGAGCCGGGATGCGAGAATTCCTTCATGGACAGCACGATGCGGGCCACCTGCCCGACGCCTTCCAGCGACTGGCTGACGGCGCGCGGCACCTCGTCCAGCAGATAGGCCACGTCGTTGGCGTCCATGGCCTCGGAAAAGGCCGGCGTGCCCGAGGCCAGACCGGCCGCCACCGCCGTGGCGATGCTGGCCATGGACTCGCTGATGAAGCGCAGATTGTCGCCGATGTACTGGATGGGCGTGTTGATCTCGTGGGCGATGCCGGCGGCCAATTGGCCGACGCTGGCCATGCGCGACGATTGCAGGGCCTCGCGCTGGGCTTCCTTCAGTGGCGAGATGTCGCGGAACGACAACACCACCGCCCGCGTGTCGCCGTCGCTCTGCACCGCCGTGCAGGCATAGGCCACATCCACCGCCCTGCCGGCGGGGGTGACGAACACCGCGTCGTTGTCGCAATAATTGCCTTCGCCCCGCAGCACCGACAACCAGCTCACGGCGGCGGTTCCGGCGCCGCGGCCGCGCACCGACACCACCGAGTCGATGGGCTGCCCCTCGGGCTCGTCGCCCAGCGCCAGCAAGACACGGGCGGACGGGTTGGCGAAAGTCACCAGCCCGTCGCGGTTGATCACCAGCACGCCTTCGAACAAATTGTCGCTGATGCCCTTGAGGCGTTCGCGGGAATCGCGCAACGCCTGCTCGGTGCGGGCGCGCGTCAGCACCTCGCGCGTCAGTTCGCTGGTGCGTTCGGCCACCAGGCGTTCCAGGTCGCGATGGCTGTCGGCCAGCGTCTGTTCGTAGCGCAGACGCAGGGTGGCGTCGCGGAACACCACCACGGCGCCGCCCACCTGGCCGTCCTGGTCCATGGCCGACACATAGCAATCCACCGCCAGCCGGGTGCCGTCGGCCAGCAGAAACCTGTCCTCGCTGAGCTTGGCCGTCTCGCCCCTGCCGGCGCGGGTGCGGCCGATCAAGGCGGCGTCGGTGGGCCAGGGCACGCCGTCGGCGCCGACCGGCTGCACCAGGGACTGGAACTCGCGCTCGACCATCTGCTCGGAAGTGTAGCCCAGCAGGTCGGCGGCGCAGCGGTTGGCGAAGGTGACGCGGCCGGCGGCGTCCAGGCCGACGATGCCCTCGCCGGCCGTATCCAGGATCACCCGGTAGAGCCGCCGCAGCGACTCCAGCTCCTGCTCGCGCCGCTTCAGCTCGCTGATGTCGGTGCGCAGACCGACGATGCCGCCGTCGGCCATGCGGAATTCACGGTGAAGAATCCAGCGGCCCGTGCTCAGGCGCACGACGAACGGTTCGCCCGTGGCGGCACGATGATGGGCCAGCCGCCGCGCCGCCCAGTCCTCGAACGGAACGCCGTCGGTGTCGAAGAGGCTGGGGTCGCTGCGCAAGACATCCTCGAACAGGACACCCTGACGGATGATGCCGGCAGCCTTCCCTGCGAAGATCTTGCGGTATTCCGGGTTGCACAGGGCCAGACGGTCCTGGGCGTCGTAGACGGCCACGCCGTCGACGATGCGGTCGATGGCGTCGGCCAGCAATTGCTGCGCCCGGTGGGCGCGCCGTTCGGCCATGACTTCACGCGTGATGTCGACGCCGACGCCGCGATAGCCGGTGAAGGTGCCGCCGTCGTCGAAAACCGGGATGCCGCTGATGCGGATGACGCGGCTGTCATGCCCCTCGGGCGGGCCGACGTGAAAGATGCGGTCGCGGAACGGCTGGTACGCCGCCAGCTCGGCACGGTGGGCCTCGGCCGCCTCGGCGGCGTCGGCCAGGCCGAGGTCGAAGAAGGTGCTGCCGATCAGCTCGGCCGCCTTGACCCCCATCACGGCGGCGATGCGTTCCGAGACGAATGTCAGGCGGTGCTGGGCGTCGGTTTCCCAAAACCAGTCCGAGGCCGAGCCGACCAGATCGCGGAACCGCCCTTCGCTTTCGCGCAGCTGCCGTTCGGTTTCGACCTGCACCGAAGTGTCGCGGATGATGCCGACAAGCTGGCGCGTGGTGCCGTGAAACACTTCGGCCACCGCCAGATGCATGGGAAAGACGTTGCCGTCGTGCCGCCGCCCCTGGCTTTCGCGAATATGCTCGAGCGGCCCGGCGTCGCCGGTGCGGATGAACTCGTCGAGCGCGGCGTGCAGGCCGGCGTGCAGATCGTCCGTGGTCAGCATGCCGACGTTGCGGCCGACCACGTCATCCTCCTGATAGCCGAACATGTCCTCGGCGGCGCGGTTGAAGGTCAGGATGCTGCCGTCCAGGCCGATGCTGATGACGGCCTCGCCCACATTGTCCATCACCACGTTGAAACGGGCGTCGGCCTCGGCGCGGATGCTCTGGCGCAGGCGTTCGACTTCCTGGCGAACCTCGTCGGCGGCGCGGTTGCTGACGGCGCAGTCGCGGTCGCCATCCTGATAGGTGCGCTCCACGTCGCACAGCAGCTGATGCAGATCGACCGAGCCGTCGGCACGTGTCGCACACCGCAATTGCTGAGCAAGCCGTTCGTGCATTTCGTCCTCGTCGGCCGACCTAAGGCAATCGCGACTACGCCACTGCCGAGCCATTAGGTACAGATAACATGTCAGCCCAGTGCCGAACGAGGGGTTATTGCACTATGCAGCTTGCGCAGCAAAATGACGCGGGCGTCGTCAAACGAGGGTTGGCAATGATGACCAACGTTTCTCTTTCACGCCCACCACCAACTTAAGTCAGAGACCCTATAGGTGACTACCCCCTTGCCCTGCCTTGTGCATACACACGCCCACCGATTGGGAAGGTTCGGCAGCAAACGGCCCGATTATTCACCAAAGCGGACAAAACCAAGCCGATCAGACCGGAATTTGAGAAACTCAAAAAACATTCTGATAAGCGACCTGTTTCGGAAATTGCTAACCGTATGTATAATCGCTCTACACTGTTGTGACCGCTAGCCGCCGGCCCATGGCGGGCGGCGCTTGGTGTGCGCCAAATTCAGGCGATGCAGGCGTCGGCGTTGGGGATGCGCCGGCCATGGCAGCGGTAGTCCGCGAACGCCACCGGGGGGACGATGGGGGAGGGCAAGGAACTTAACTACTGGCCTGGATTCGTCGATGCGCTGAGCAACGTGGTGCTCACGCTGGTGTTCGTGCTGGTGGTTTTCGTCTTCGCGCTGGTCATGGCGTCCAACAAGGTCACGCAGAAGGTCCTGGAGCAGGCCGAGCTGACCAAGGACCGCGAGGCCCAGCGCGCCCTTGCCGAAAGCGAGGTCCTGGACCTGCGCCTGGAGCTGCGCGACGCCCTGGCCGCGCTGCAGGAAGCCCGCATCGAAAACGACAAGCTGCGCAAGCTGGTGGAAGAGCTGAAGAAACAGCAGGTTCCCGGCTCGGAAGAGCGCAACGCCCTCAAGGAAAAGGTTCAGATCCAGGTCGACGCCAAGCCGGTGGTGATCAATACCGAGGACCAGCCCGATGTGGATCGCGGCACCGGCGTCATCGTGATCACCTTCCCGCGCGGCGTGTTCGAGATCAACGACCGGGCCAAGGCCGAACTGGAAAAGGCCCTGACCGCGCAGAAGGCGCAGTTGGTCGGGCTGAATGCCCAGGTGCGCTCGATCATGGGCGCCGAAACCTTCAGCGAGGCGCGCCGGCTGGCCTATTACCGCAGCCTGACCGTGCGCAACCTGCTGATCGACAAGGGCCTGGGCACCGGCAAGTCCATCGATATCGTCATCGAACAAGACAAAGAGGTCGGGGATGGCCGGGTTGAAATCCGCTTCCGCCGTCGCTGACCCTGCCGCCCGGTTGCGGTCTTTCGACCTCTCCACGCTGGGCCGGCGCTGGCGTCGGGGCCTGGAGGCGCCGCGCACCTTCCTGATCGCCGTGCTGGCGTTCATCGTGGCCCTGGTGGTGTGGGCCGCCCTGGCCCAGGTGGACCAGGTGGTCCGCGTCGAGGGACGCATCGTTCCCGCCGGCCGCGCCCAGCAGATCCAGCATCTGGAAGGCGGCATCGTCGCCAGCATCAACACCGTCGAAGGCGCGCCGGTGAAGCGCGGCGACCTGCTGCTGACCATCGACGCCACCTCGGCCGGGGCCAACTTGTCCGAAACCGAGGTCAAGCTGGCCGGCCAGCGCATCCGCGCCGCCAGGCTCGAGGCCGAGGCGCGCGGCGTTGCCGCCGTCGCCTTCCCCGCCGAACTGGCCAGCAGCCGCGCCGCCGACGAGGAACGTCGCCTGTTCGCCACCCGCGCGCTCAAGCTCGAGCAGGAACTGCGGGTGTTCGAGGAACAGAACCGCCAGCGCGCCGCCGAGATGGCCGAGATCGAGAACCGCCGCGAGCGTCTGGCCGGCGAACTGGCGACGGCGCGGCAACGCTCCGCCATGCTGGTGGGCATGGCCAGCCGCAATGCGGCGTCGCGCCTGGAAGTGCTGGAAGCGCAAAGCCGCGAACAGCGCCTGATGACCGAAATGGGCGCGGCCGAGGCCAATCTGCCCAAGATCCGCGCCGGCATCGCCGAGGCCCGCGCCCGCGCCGACGAAGCCCGCGCCCGCTTCCGCTCGCAGGCGCAAGAGGATCTGGTCGCCACCCGGGTGGAAATCGATCGTCTGCAGCAGATCGTCACCGCCCAGGCCGACCGCCTGACCCGTACCGAGGTGCGCGCGCCCGCCGACGGCGTGGTCAACCGCATCACCGCCAACACCGTGGGCGGCGTCATCAAGGCCGGCGACGTGATCGTGGAACTGACCCCCA
>DATGXU010000021.1:0-2697 GCA_035298685.1 Magnetospirillum sp.
ACCGGCGGCGACGGTTCGGGCACCTACAACATCTCCACCGCCGCCGCCTTCGTGGTGGCTGGCGCCGGCGTGCCGGTGGCCAAGCACGGCAACCGCGCGCTGTCGTCGAAATCGGGTTCGGCCGACGTGCTGACCGCGCTGGGCATCAAGATCGATGCCGACATGGCGCTGGTGAAGGAAAGCCTGTGGGACAACCACATCGGCTTTCTGATGGCGCCTCGCCACCATAATGCCATGCGCCACGTGGCCGGGCCGCGCGTCGAGCTGGGCACCCGCACCATCTTCAACCTGCTGGGGCCGCTGGCCAATCCCGCCCGCACCACCCGGCAGTTGATGGGCGTATTCGCCAGCCAGTGGGTCGAGCCCATGGCCAACGTGCTGGGCCGGCTGGGGGCCGAACGCGCCTGGGTGGTCTATGGTTCCGACGGGCTGGACGAGCTGACCACCACCGGCCCCAGCCTGGTGGCCGAATGGAAGGACGGCAAGGTCAACTGCTTCGAGGTGCGCCCCGAGGATTGCGGCCTCAAGCGGGCCGCCGCCGCCGACCTCAAGGGCGGCGACGCCAACGCCAACGCGGCGGCGCTGCGCGCCCTGCTGGGCGGTGCCCACGGCGCCTATCGCGACATCGTCGTTCTGAACGCCGCCGCCGCCCTGGTGGTGGCCGGCAAGGCGGACGACCTTAAGGCGGGTGCCGACATGGCCGCCGCCAGCATCGATTCGGGCAAGGCCCTGGCCGCGCTGGACCGCATGGTCGCCATCACCAACCGGGAGATTTGATCGTGACCGGCACCATTCTGGACCGCATCTGCGACGAAAAGCGCCGTCAGGTCGCCGAGAACAAGAACCGCCGCCCCATCCAGGAGCTGCTGAAGCGCGCCCAGGATCAGGCGCCGCCGCGCGGCTTCGCCGCCGCCCTGACGCACAAGGTCGACACCATCGGCATCGGCCTGATCGCCGAGATCAAGAAGGCCTCGCCCTCCGCCGGCCTGATCCGCCCCGATTTCAAGCCGTCGCAATTGGCCCGCGCCTATGCGCGCGGCGGCGCCGCCTGTCTGTCGGTGCTGACCGACCAGAAGTTCTTCCAGGGTTCCGACGCCGATCTGGGCGAGGCCCGTTCCGCCTGCGACCTGCCGGTGATCCGCAAGGATTTCATGGTCGATCCCTATCAGGTGGTCGAGGCCCGCGCGCTGGGTGCCGACTGCATCCTGCTGATCGTTGGCGCTTTGACCGACCCCGAGCTGTCCAACATGGAGGACATCGCGCTGGGGTACGGCATGGACGTTCTGCTGGAAGTCCATGACGAATGGGAAATGGAGCGGGCATTGCGGTTGAAGTCGCCGCTGGTCGGCATCAACAACCGCGACCTCAAGATCATGAAGACCGATCTGGGCACCACCGAGCGACTGGCGCCGCTGGTCCCGCCCGACCGTCACATCGTGTGCGAAAGCGGTATCGAAAGCCCGGTGGACATCAAGCGCATGGTCGCCGCCGGCGCCAAACGCTTCCTGATCGGCGAATCGCTGATGAAGCGCGCCGACGTGGAACTGGCCACCCGGGTTCTGCTGGTGGGCGCGGGTGCCAACATGGGGGCCCATGGCTGATGGCCGATCTCACCCACTTCGACACCGCCGGCAACGCGGTGATGGTGGACGTGTCGGACAAGGGCGAAACCGTGCTGGTGGCGGTAGCCAAGGGCAAGGTGGTGATGGCGCCTGAAACCATGGCGCTGATCCAGTCGCGCGGCCTGAAAAAGGGCGACGTGCTGGCGGTGGCCCAGTTGGCGGGCATCATGGGGGCCAAGCGCACACCCGACCTCATCCCGCTTTGCCACCCGCTCGCCTTGACCTCGGTGAAGGTGGAACTGGCGCTCGAGCCCGACAATAACGCCGTTTCCATCGAAGCCACCTGCAAGCTGAAGGGCCAGACCGGTGTGGAGATGGAGGCGTTGACCGCCGTGTCGGTGGCGGCCCTGACGGTCTATGACATGGTCAAGGCGGTGGACAAATCCATGCGCATCACCGACATCCATCTGATTCACAAATCCGGCGGCAAGTCGGGCGTTTACGAGGTCCAGGGATGATTTCCGTCGAGGTGGCGCTGGAGCGGGTGTTGGCCGGCTGTCGGCCGACCACCCCGGAGATGGTTGCCCTTCCCGCCGCGCTGGGACGTGTGCTGGCCGAGGACGTGGCAGCCCGCGTCGCCCATCCGCCGCTGGACGTGTCGGCCATGGACGGTTACGCCGTGCGCGCCGCTGACGTCGCCACGCCAACCCAGTTGCGCGTCATCGGCGAATCCGCCGCCGGCCACCCCTTCGCCGGTTCGGTCGCAGCGGGTGAAGCGGTCCGCATCTTCACCGGTGCCGCCATCCCCCAGGGCGCCGACGCGGTGGTGATGCAGGAAGACACCGTGCGCGAGCGAGACGCGGTGACCATCACTATCGCCGCCACGGCCGGCAAGCATATCCGGGTGCGCGGGCTGGATTTTCTGCCCGGCCAGACCGGGCTGGCCGCCGGAACGGTGATGGGACCGCGCCAGATCGCCCTGGCGGCGGCCATGAACGTCCCCTGGCTCAGCGTTCGCCGCCGTCCGCGCGTGGCCGTGCTGTCCACCGGCGACGAGATCGCCATGCCCGGCGAACCCCTGGGACCGGCACAATTGGCGTCTTCCAACGGCCCCGGCTTGGTCGCGCTGGTCACC
>DATGXU010000022.1:0-10079 GCA_035298685.1 Magnetospirillum sp.
GACCAGTTCCCATAGTGCCCGCAGCTCGGGCAGGCGCTCCTCGTTCTTGCGTTCGCCAAGTCCTTTCCGGATTTGAGGGCCGCGCTTGACCAGCCGCGTGCGCTCACCTTTTTCGGTCTTGAGCAGTTGGTGGAAGGGGCCGTGGTCGCAGAGATGACGTGCATCAAGGATGTACTTGACCACGCTTTCGACCAGTTCCCCCAGTTTGCCGGATGCCTGGGCAGCGATGGCCACGGTACGGGCAAAACGGACATCGTCGGCCGTCATGGCCCATGGCTCGGCGCCCGACAGCGCCTGCACGCAGGTTCCCAGCACCCTGAGCGGACGGATCACCTGGTTGTTCACATGGGCCGGCGTGTTCCGGGAAACCAGGATCTGCTGGATGGTGGCGGCCTTGATGAGGTCCTGCCATCCTCGGCTCAGGGCGGTCTTCGCGACGGCAGGGCGGCCGATCTCGGCCAGACGCCGGTTCAGGACCTCGATCGTGTTCCTGTCGCCGCCGAGATCGGAAAGGCGGGTCGTGGGCGGCGGCACCGCCCCGGCCATGGCGGTGAGGTCCCAGGCGACCTGTTTGTCGATGGAGCCGTCGCCTTCAACGGGCAGTTCCCATGGAATGTTTCGCTCGGACGCCAGCGCACGCACCGAGGCCACATAGGCGGCGAAGGCATCATTCATGGCCTTCGCCTTCCTCGACAACACCGAGAGCCTTGATAATGCCCTGGATCGTTTCGAGCGTGACCTTCAACTGGACGAAGGCCGGTGATTGGTTGTCCCCAAGGGACTCGTCGAAGAAGAAGCGAACGACGGGGCGCAACTTGTCCAGCACCTCCTTGTGGATGTCGGCGTCGTTGAGGGGCAGGAATTTTCGGCAGGTGTAGCACGACAAGACTGGGTTCTTGGAGCAGAGCGACTGACCGAGGTCACAGGCGCCGATGCCGGCGATCGGGACGCCGTGGGGCACCGCGCCGACCTGTTTGTCCGACGGCATGCCGAGCAGGGCGGCTTTGTCGATTGTGCGGGTCCGCGCCACTTCGGCGATGGCGCTGTAGATGGGGGAAATCGCCAGCGCCTTGTTGAGCTTCTCGGCTTGGGTGGGGGAGGCTTCAAAATAGTCGAGCGACGTGTCTGCATGCGAATGGCCGAGGAATTCGGCCACTTCCTCGACCGTGGCTCCGGCATCAGCCAGGCGCTGTGCGGCAGAATGGCGGAGGTCTGTCGCCGTGCGGCGGATCCCGGTCACTTGTTCAATGGTGTCGCCGATCGCGGTGACGATTCTCGCACGGGCGAATGGAAACAGTTTAGCGTCGCTTGCGGTTTCCGACCGATACCATACCTGCCCGAGGCGTCGCCGCCGGTCATATTCGACGAAAAGGGGAGCCCATTCGAGTTTGATTTTTCTGACGAAAGCGGTCTTGTCGCTGGCCTTTCGCTTCTTCGCCCGATATGCGAGGAAATGCACCAAGGGTCCATCCGCCCCACCCGGATAGATGCGAAGGTCATCAAGGTTGAGGCGGGAGATCTGCACCGGGCGCAGGCCGTGCTGATAGCTGATGCAGAGTAAGCACGCTTTCGCCAGTTCCTCATCGGAGGCGAAGGCTACCCGTTCGGTGACGTCGTCCAGGTGCTCGATGAGCTTAGCCTCCTCGTCGGCAGTGAGGATCGATTCGCCGCTGATGACGCCCTGATAGTTGTCATTCCAGTCAAAGGGCAGGGAGCGCACAAAATCGATATGGACCGGACGGAAATCTCCCAGGCACATCTCACACATAAAATATAAAAAAAGCTTTGTGGCATGGGCAGTGCTCTGCTGGATTGCGGCACGCCAACGGGTGTTCCAGTAGATTTGCCATCCATGAAGTGGGCGTTGAACCGCATCTAAAAACCAACTGGCGCCATTATCACGGTAAATTGCCATGATGGAAAAATATGACTTATGGGTAATGCTAGGACTCTTTCTTTGTAGCATCCATGTGAAGAAATGTTTGAGTAACGTCTGAACGTGGTTATCGCTGACCTTTTGAAAGTCCAGCGTTACGGATATTGTGTCATACGCGACAGTCCAGAGGTTGCTTTCAGATGGATGGCGGATCGTCCTCCATTCATCCTCGTATTCGTCCAGATAACGAATGTTGGAGGGCAGGGCGGGCAGGGCTGTGATGGCGCTTCGCGCAACGGAATGCCCCGGAAGGCCATCGGCGTTTGCTTGGTTGATGGTTGTCATCGGGCTGCCTGACCAATCGCTTCCGGATTTTGTTGGAGGGAGCGGATGGCGCGGAGAACGTCTACCCGGTCGTCGAATTTGTTCTGCCAGACGGAGATCAACCGGTCCTCGAAATAGGCTCGGGCATAGTGACGCGGCATTTCGGAATCCTTGGTCCAGCCGAAGAAGACGCGCATGTTCTGGAGCGCCAAATCCATCTCCATGCCACCGGCGACAAACTCGGCCAATCGAATGACGGCACAGGTATGCCGGCAGTCATGGGGTGTCACCTTGTCCGTGTGGAGGCGGTTGCGTAGCTCTGTCTTGGCCGCCGGGGAAAGCGCACTGGAAAGGCCGTCGAACATGAGGTTCACCGTAGGCAGCGCCAGCGGTCGATGTCGATTGGAGGCGAACAGGAAAGTGTGGTTCTGCCTTCCACGGTAGTTGTCGATGTAGTGCTGGACGATATTAGCGATTCCGGCCGCGATCGGGATTTGGCGGTGCGACAGGGCCGTCTTGATGCCCGGCGCGGTGTGGCGGGGATCCTCATCCTCGTATCCGTTGTCGGTGACGTCGATCCATTTCCGATAGCCGCCGATCTTGGCGTCAAAATCCTCTTTGATGGCGTCGAGAGGCAGAATGAGGGCTTCGCCGCGGCGCAACCCTTGGTGCAGGTAAAGCAGGAAAAGGGCGTAGTTGCGCCACCGCTGGCCCTCAGAGCGGAACGGGTTGCGGCCCGATGTCGGGTCGGCGATGGAATAGAGGTCTTCGACGACGCCGGCGGGTAGGGCCCGCATCGCCTTTACCTTCGGCTGACGCGAGACCGTGAGGCTGGCGTAAAGCCGCTGGAGCCGGAGCAGGCGGGACTGCAATAGATCGAAGGAATATCCCGTCCCATCACTTCGGGAATGCCGTTCGAAGAGGTCGCGCACGAACTCCAACGCCGCCCGCCAGTCGATTGTCCGGTCCGTGCTGGAGTGGGCGGCGGCATTCCGGACATGGACAAAAAAGCCTTCCAGGCAGCTCTCCAGCCGGTCGAAATCGGCATCACCGATCATGCGGTCGAGGCAGTCTGTCCCGGTTTGCTCCCGGACGAACCGATAGAACCGATCAATGGCCAGTAACTTGGCTGCCAGTGTGGAACTGCTGAGGCCACCGCCATGCAGGGCTTCCCAGACAGTGGCCCAATACTGCGGGGCGCCACGTTCGTCGGTCAGCACCAGACCGTTCAGTTGCGGCGGAAGTTGGGGGGATCTAATCCGTTCGAGTGCCATCGCCCGACACCTTACGGGACGGACGGACTGGCCGCAACAAGCGGAACCAGACTTTGTTCCAAACCGCGTTGCGTCTTAGGAGGGGGAGAAGTGGGCTTTCACGCAACAGGAACGAAACTAGTCTTGGGTCGCATAATGCATATTATGGGCCGGAGGGCCATAGACGCTGACGGGCGGTCATCGGCGCGCGGTACGGTTTGCCTCCGCTGTTTCCTTCAGCGTTTCGGCATACATCTGATTGATTGTTGTACAGCCAACACATACCATCTTTGCGGGCTGTTTGAATGATATGAGGAACGCAATGGCAAAATTCCGTAATGAAGCGACACCGGGTCCCAAAGGTCCGAGCCGCCGCGAGGCGCTGGGCTTTGGGACGGCGTTGGGAATGCTGGCTTTGGGTGGGGGCGCGGGCCGCGCCTTGGCCGCCGCGCCAGGGTGCAATGACGCGAAGGCGCCGGAAAAAAAGGTGGAACCCGGGGTGGCAAAGCTGTTTCCCGGCTTCCGACAAAGCACCATCCAGGCCAACGGGCAATCCATCAACACCCTGGTCGCCGGCAACGGCCCGCCGCTGCTGCTGCTGCATGGCCATCCGCAATCGTCGGTGTGTTTCCACAAGATCGCGGCGCCGCTGGCCCAGCACTACACCCTGGTGCTGACCGACCTGCGCGGCTATGGCGATTCCAGCAAGCCGGCGGGCGATGAAAACCACCTGACCTATTCCAAGCGCGAAATGGCCAAGGATCAGGTCGAGGTGATGCGGCAGTTGGGCTTCGAGCGCTTTCAGGTCGCCGGCCACGATCGCGGCGGCCGCGTGGTGCATCGCATGGCGCTGGACCATCCCGACCGGGTCGAGCGCGCTGCCGTGCTGGACATCGCGCCGACGGCCACCATGTACGCCCGCGCCGACAAGGATTTCGCCACCCGCTATTTCTGGTGGTTCTTCAACATCCAGCCGGCGCCGCTGCCGGAAACGCTGATCGGCGCCAATCCGGAGTTCTATCTGCAGACCCACCTGACCAAGCAGAACAAGACGCCGGGCGCCATCACGCCGGAAGCGATGGCGGAATACCGCCGCTGCTATACGTCGGAAATGATCCATGCGGTCATGGAGGACTACCGCGCGGCGGCGACCATCGATCTGACCCATGACGCCGAGGATTCCGACAAGCGCATCCAGGCGCCGCTGCTGGCCATCTGGGGCGACAAGGGCGTGGTGGGCAAAACCTACGACGTGCTGCAAACCTGGCGCGAGAAGGCGGTCGACGTGCGCGGCGGCACCCTGCCCTGCGGCCATTATCTGGCCGAGGAAGCACCGGAGGAAACCATCCGGGCGCTGCTGGGCTTCTTCCGCACCCGTTAGATGTGAAGTCTCAGGAGGTTGCCCACTCGGTCCGAACCGAGAAAGCTGAAGTTGCTGACACTTTGGCTATCCAGGGGGACCGAATGGGCATCCACAAGAATGCCGTTCTGACGCCGACCGGTGACAACCTCATGCGGCTTTCAGGTATTGAGCAGCCGGTCGGCTGGCAGGCGCGCCATCATGGTCGTGCCGACGCCCGGCGTGCTGCTGATCGACAAGTCGCCGCCATGCCCTTCGATCAGGGACTTGGCCAGGGGGAGCCCCAGGCCTGTGCCTTTGCTGCGCGACTCGATACCGCCCAATTGGCCGAACGGCGCCAGAGCGACGGCAATGCCCGCTTCGTCCATCCCGCAACCGCTGTCCTCGACGGCCAGATACGGTCTGCCTTCGGCGTCGGTTCCAGCCCCGACCAGAATGCGCCCGCCCGTGGGAGTGAACTTGATGGCGTTGCTGAGCAGGTTCAGCAGGACCTGCTTCAGCCGCCGCCGATCGCCACTGATCATCGGGCGGCCGGGAACGAAATCCCCCTCGATATGGACGCCCGAGGCTTCGATCTGTAGTGAGAGCAACGCGATGATCTCAAGGCACAGGCCGCCAAGATCAACCTCTGCCAGGTCAAGTTCAAGGTGCCCCGCTTCGATGCGCGCCATGTCAAGGGCGTCCGAAACCAGTTCCTTGAGGTGAAGCGCGCATTGGTGAATGGACGCCATATAGCGCCCGGCTTGCGGCGGCAGGGCTTCGTTGCCATTCAGCGAAAGATCCGAGAAGCCGATGATGGCGTTGAGCGGCGTTCCCATCTCGTGATTCAGGTGGCCGAGAAAGCGCGTCTTTTCGTCGCTGGCGCGGCCGACGGCGGCCAGTGCCGTCTTCAATTCGGATTGCGCCTGCCTTAGGGTCCCGATCTGTTCGACCAAGTCCAGATTGTGGTAAATGCGACAGAAGAATTCCTCGGGAACGAACGGCTTGTTGAGGTAGTCGTTGGCGCCCGCCTTCATGAACCGTGCCGACACCAGGTTGTTGCCGGCAGCCGACAGTCCGATGACCACCAATTCGTTCCTGGCGAACCTGCCACGGATTTTTCGGGTCAGGTCTGCGCCGCTCATGCCGGGCATGTTGTAATCGACGATTACCATTCGGATGTCGGGATTGCCATCCAGTGCCGTCAGCGCAGCGGCGCCATCGTTCGCTTCGATGACGTCGAAACGATGAAGGCGCAACAGATCGCCGATGTGCTGCCGGGATGAGCGCGAATCGTCGACCACCAGAATTCGATTGCTGGTGTTGCGACCAATCCGCCGCACCAGATCGAAAACCGTTTCCAGATTGCCCGGACTGTCCTTGGTGACGTAATCGACCGCATTGTGCGCCAGAACGAAGGCGCGGGCCTCGTCGCTGAATGAGGCCGTGAAGACGATCGAGGGGATGCGGTGCTGGGCAACCTCGCGGACCACTTCACCGTTGGGCGCGTCCGGCAGGTGCAGATCCAGCAGCGCGACAAGGATGTCGCTGCTGCGGGCGGCCAGAATATCGCGGGTGTCGGCCAGGGTCGAGGCGCTGACCACCTCGAAGCCCAGCCGTTCCTCCAGCGCCGTCCGCAGGATTTGCAGGTAAAACCGGCTATCCTCGACAACCAGGGCTTTTGGGCGCATGAAACCGTTCCGTCCCAAACATGGATGCCGCGGAAATCGTACCTATACTAAGGGGCTAAACCTTTAGGGTCAATACACCCGGATCAGATCGCCAGAACCATGCCGTCATAGCCCGGCTCGACGCCGGCGGGCAGCCGGGCGCACAGATCCGCGTAGTCCATGGACGGGGTCATATGGGTCAGGATGGCGCGCGCCGGCTTCACCTGATCGATCCACTCAAGCACCTTGTCCAAATGGGCGTGGGTGGGATGGGGCGTAAAGGTCAGGCAGCCCACGACCCAGGTGTGGACGCCGGCCAACGCCTGAAACGACGCCTCGGGCAGGTTCACCACATCGGTGGAATAGGCAAAGGCGCCGAAGCGAAAACCCAGCGTGCGGCAAAAACCATGATCCTGGTCATATGGCGTAACTGTCAGGCCGCCGACGGTGAACGGGCCATCAACGTCATGGGGGTCCAGCATGGGCTTGTAGATGCTTTGGCCTTCCTCGACGCCGCCCATCACATAGGGGAACCGCTGGCGAATGCTGGACATGACCTCGGGCGCCGAGAAGATCGGCAGCGGCGCCTGCATGGCGCGGTTCACTTCGCGCAGATCGTCGATGCCGTGCAGGTGGTCGGCATGGTCATGGGTAAACAGCACGCCGCTCAGGGAACGCACGCCGGCGTCAAGCAATTGTTCCCGACAGTCGGGCGAAGTGTCGACCAGAATGCGGGTGTCCCCCTCCTCCACCAGGATCGACGGGCGGCGGCGGCGGTTCCTGGGATTAGCGGGATCGCACGCGCCCCAGCCACGGGAAATGCTGGGAACGCCACCGGCCGCGCCACTGCCCAGGATGGTCACCTTCATGCGGACACCTTGGTAAACAGCCGACGGAAATTGGCGGTGGTGGCTTCCGCCAGCTCGACCGCCGAGATGCCCTTGAGCTCGGCAACCTTGGCGGCGGTATGGGCCACATAGGCCGGCTCGTTCCGCTTGCCCCGGTACGGTATGGGGGCCAGGTACGGGCAGTCGGTTTCCACCAGCAGCCGGTCCAGCGGGATGCCCTTCACGGTTTCCTGCAGGACCTCGGCCTTCTTGAAGGTGACGATGCCGGAAATGGAAATGTACAACCCCAATTCAACAGCTTTTTCAGCAAGCTGCGGCCCAGAGCTGAAGCAGTGGATAAGGCCGCTGAAGGCCCCCTTCCCCATTTCGTCGGCCAGGATGTCCATGGTGTCGGCATCGGCATCGCGGGTGTGAACGATCACCGGCAGACCAGCAATCCGCGCGGCGGCGATATGGGCACGAAAGGATTCGCGCTGCCGCTCGCGCGGGCTCTTGTCGTAATAATAATCCAGCCCGGTTTCGCCAAAGCCGACCACCTTGGGATGGCGGGCAAGCTCCAGCAACCGTTCCGTCTCGGCCGCCGGCTCGCTGCCGGCCTCGTGCGGGTGGACGCCCACGGTGCAATAGACGTCGTCGAACCGTTCGGCCACCGCCAGCACCCGCTCGAAGCGGGTCAGGTGCGTGTTGATGGTCAGGAACAGTCCGACGCCGTTGTCGCGGCCGCGCTGGACCACCTGATCCAGCTCGTCGGCGAAATCGGGGAAGTCCAGATGGCAGTGGCTGTCCACCAGCATCAGGAAGCAGCCTCCTCGTCCACGAACCGCGGGAAGACGCCTTGGGGCACCGGCAGCGGGGTGCCGGGCTTCAGCGCATGGTGCGACCCACAATGGGCGAAGCTACGCTGTTCCTCGGGCACGGCGACCAGATCCAGCAGGCGGCCCGAGGAATCGGGCATGAACGGCTGGGTCAACAAAGCAAGGTTGCGAATGGTTTCCGCCAGCACCCACAGCACGGTGCCCATGCGCGCGGGATCGGTCTTGCGCAAGGTCCACGGCGCCTGACGATCCACATAGCCGTTGGCCGCGCGGATCACCACCCAGATGGCCTCAAGCCCCTCGTGGAACAGTTGGCGGTCGATGGCGTCGCGCACCTTGGACAGCAGGCCATGGGCGGCATCCAGCATCTCGCGGTCCTCGACCGACAGCTCGCCATGCTCGGGCACGGCGTTGCCGCAATTCTTGCCGATCATGGACAGAACGCGCTGGGCCAGGTTGCCGTAGTCGTTGGCCAGCTCGGAATTCATGCGGGTGACCATGGCGCGGTGGCTGAAATCGCCGTCATTGCCGAACGGCACCTCGCGCAGCAGGAAATAGCGCACCTGATCCAGGCCATAACGCTCGATCAATTGCAGCGGATCGATGACGTTGCCCAGCGACTTGGAAATCTTCTGGCCCTCGTTGGTCCACCAGCCATGGGCGAACACGCGCTTGGGCGGCTGCAGGCCGGCAGCCATCAAGAAGGCCGGCCAATAGACCGTGTGGAAGCGCAGGATGTCCTTGCCGACCATGTGCAGATCGGCGGGCCAGTATTTGGCGTATCCGCCGGACTGGTCGGGATAGCCCACGGCGGTGATGTAGTTGGTCAGCGCGTCCAGCCAGACATACATGACATGGGCGTCGTCGCCGGGAACCGGAATTCCCCATTTGAAGCTGGTGCGCGACACCGACAGATCCTGCAGGCCGCCCTTGACGAAACTGATCACTTCGTTGCGGCGGGACTGCGGGGCGATGCAGTCGGGATTGGCTTCGTAAAAGGCCAGCAGGCGGTCCTGCCACGCCGACAGCTTGAAGAAATAGCTGGGTTCCTTCACCCACTCCACCGGGGCACCGGTGGGGGCCAGCTTGGTGCCGTTGGGACCCGACTTCAGCTCGTCCTCGCCGTAGAACGCCTCGTCGCGGACCGAATACCAGCCCTCGTAATGGCCCAGATAGATGTCGCCGGCTTCCACCAGCTTGGTCCACAGCGCCTGGACGGCGGCCACGTGGCGCGGTTCGGTGGTGCGGATGAAGTCGTCGTTCGAGGTGTTCATGCGCACGGCCAGTTCGCGGAAATTGGCCGAGTTCATGTCGGCCAGCGCCTGGGGCGTCATGCCGAAGGTTTCCGCCGACTTTTCCACTTTCTGGCCATGTTCGTCGGTGCCGGTCAGGAACTTGACGTCGTATCCGTCCAGCCGCTTGAACCGGGCCAGAACGTCACAGGCCAGCGTGGTATAGGCGTGACCGATATGGGGCTTGTCGTTGACGTAATAGATCGGCGTGGTGACGTAAAAGGTCTTGGCCCCGCTCATGGTCATCTCCTTCGACTTCTTCTGAGAGCTGTTGGCTCACGGGCTTGGTATCAAGCCCGCGCCAGGCGCTCCACGGCCAGAAAGGCCGTCAGCATGGCCTGCTTGCGGTCCAGGTTGACCGCATCGGTGCGGGCGAAAAGGGCGGTCACCTTTTCCCACACCTCAAGCCAGCGTTCAAGGTCGGCGGCGGCGAGCATGCGGCCCATCAAGGCGCCCTCGCCCGCCACAACCTCGCTCATCCCCCTGCCCTCGCGCCCGCCGGCGCGGATCAGGCGGGCAAGCCACCACCCCAGCAGCTCGGTGACGGTGCGCCACGCCGCATCGGCGTCGGCGCGGGCCACGCGGTCGGCGAAGGCATGCAAGGCGGGCACGTCCAGCCTGGGCAGCGCCGACAGCAGGCCGATCAGTTCGCGATAGAGATC
>DATGXU010000023.1:0-4927 GCA_035298685.1 Magnetospirillum sp.
GGGCAGGCACAGGTCGGCCAACGAGCACCGCTTGCAGGATGGATTGGGCACGGGCGGCGGCGTCCGGCCCTGGGTCAACATGTCGCGGATGGCGGCGGTGGCGTCCTCGACGCGGGTGCGCAGGGGCTGGTCGAACGCCACCTTCTGGCGCCGGCGGGTTTCCGCGTAGAACAAGGCACCCTCGGGCACCGCTACGCCCAGCGTCTCTTCCAGGCACATGGCCTGGGCGCACAATTGCACCTTGTCGCGGTCGTCCGGCTTCTCGCGGCCGCGCTTGTGCTCGATGGGATAGGGAACCTCGCCGCCATCGGGGCCGGGGTGGAATTCCACCACATCCGCCCGCCCCGACAATCCCAGGCGCCGCGACCGCAGCGGCAGGCCGGTGACGCGGCGCGCGCCATGGCGGCTTTCCCCGCCCTGTTGGTCCACCGCCTGATGCACCACGTTGCCCTCGGCGGTCAGTTCATTGTCGCGCCAAATCTGCTCCAGGTGGATCAGGGCGCATTGGCGCGGACACACCAGCCAGTGCTGGAGGGCCGACAGCGGGATCAGGTCGTCGTCGTCCTCCATGGCCGGCCGTCCCTGCCTACAGGATTTCCAGCACCTCGACTCCCGCCGGGATGGCCGCGCGGTCGATGGTGACGGTGTAATCCTTGAAGGAACCGGCGGGGCTGTCGGTGACGCGCTCGACCTTGACCGCATCGAACAGCACCGGGGCGGGGGCGTCGCCCAGCTTGCTGGCGTGCTTGAACACGATCAGCTTGCGCGCCGACATGACGCCGCGCGCCGCCGAACGATCGTGGTCGAACATGTTGACCAGGGCCTTCCACAACAGGCTCAGATCATCCTCGGAAAAGCCGGTGCGTTCGGCCAGATGGGCCGAGATGAAGCCTTCGCAGCGGTACAGGCCATAGCGCACGACGTGCTTGCGGCCGATGGTGCGTTCCTTTTCCGCGTCCTTTTCGTTGGTCACCGCCATGCGGGTGATGGCGACTTCCTGGGGGTGCACTTCGTCGATGGATTTGGCGAAGGACAATTGCACCGGGCCGCGCACCTGGCCGCAATTGACCTCGGTGGTCATGACCGCGCCGAAGGTGCGGATGTCGAAGAAGTTGGCGCACATCCAGGCGGTCAGCTCGCGGGCCTTGGTCTCGTCCTTGGGCAGCTTGCCGGCCTCGGACTTGAGGCCCAGCGCCTTGTAGGCCTGCTCGTTCTCGCGGTTCAGCACGCCCTTCTCGCGCACATAGATGTTCAGGCCTTCCTTCACCCCCAGGTCGGCGCGCACCAGATCGACGAAGTTGCGCACCTTGCGCTTCAGGCAGACGTCGGTGACCAGTCCCTGGTTGGTCTGGTAATCCAGGCGGGGCATGTTGCCGGCGTCGGGGTCGCCGTTGGGGTTGCCCATGGCCACGTCGAACAGATAGGCGAACTCGTAGCGGTTCTGGATCGGCTGGGCCATGGTGTCACTGCTCCGGATTGGTCGATTGCTCGGGTTGCTTCTTGGACCGCCACAAATCGTTGCGCTGGTGGTAGTAGCCGATGGCGAAACGGCCCTGTTCCTCCAGCTTCAGCGCGGGGGGCAGGGTGACGGGCAAGGCGTCGGCGATGTCGCCGATCAGCTTGTCCAGCCAGCCGGCCTCGGCCTTGGACAGATGGTGCTGGGCCAGCCGGATCAGATTGGGGAACACCGCGCGCGGCGAGGCCGAGGCGGCGCCGAAATAGCGATCCTTGATGGTGGCGTTCAGGCCCATGCCCAGGGCCAGCTGTTGTGCCCGTTCCAGGGCGGCGAACAGCCGTCCCAGGCGATAGGCGGTGTCGGTTTCGTCGGTGTTCAGGCTCACGGGCGGGCTCCACTCGTCGGAACGGGTCAGGTATGCCTTGACCAGGGCGATACGCAGATAGGAAACGGAATCATAGGGGCCGTGCTCGGATCGCATGCGCTCCAGCGCCATGGCCAGCAAGGGGCGGGGATAGGCGGTGCCGGTCAGCACCGCCTGGGCCAGGGCGCCGGCCAGCGGGCCGGGAATGGCGTCGTCCTTTCCCAAGGGCACGGCGGCGCGCAGCAAGGCGCGCATGCCGGGGAAGGCGGGCTCCTTGTCGAAGCGTTTTTCCACATGCAGGGCGCTCTGGTGGTCGGCGACCCGCCGCACCAGTTCGCCCAGATCCGATCGCAGCCAATAGCGCAGCGACACCCGGCTGCCGCCCGGGGCGCCGATGCCCAGCACGAAATAGCGGGAGTCGGGGCGCAAATCGTCCAGGCTGTCGCGCGGCGACTTGCCCCGCCGCACGTCGGTCAGGATCTTCTCGACCCGGTCGCGCAAGGTTTCGTCCAGGCCGCCGTCGCTGTCGTCCAGTTCCAGCAGGGCGGCGACCACGTCCTCCTCGCCGTCCTGGGGTTTTTCCGCCCAAAAGGCCAGTACGGTGTCGCCCAGGTTCAGGCGGTGGCGGCTGCCCGGCTTGACCAGGGTGTTGAGGGCGGCGGCATAGCGGAAGGCGGCCGCTTCGCCGACCGGGGCGTTGGCCCCCTGGTCGTGGCCGTAAGAGGTGAAGGAATCGGCGTTGAAGCTGATGACCGGGGCGCCGTTGCCCTGGGTGCCGGGCAGCTTGATGCCCATGTGCAGGCGGGCGACCGGGGCCTGTTCGCCGGTGACCAGACATTGCCCCGGGGCCGTGGCGGGGCGGCGGGCGAATTCCGCGTCCCACAGGGCGGCCAGGGCCGGGCGTTCGTGCGCCCATCGCGGGTCGCCTTCCAGCCCGAACACCAGATTGGTGCCGGAAACGTCCTTCTCCCAATCCAGGCCGTGGTCGGCGCACAGGGCGGCGGCGCTGTCGGGGCGCCACGTGGCGAAATGGGCCAGGATGGCTACCGCCAACGGGTCGTCGCACCCGGCCAGCAAGCGTTGATGCAGGGCGCGGGCATGGGCCATGTAGTCCAGCGCCTTGGCGCCCGCCTTGGCATTGGCCCCCAACAGGAAGGCGGTGCCGTCGCACAGGAAATAGGGCTGGGTCTTGGCGGCCGAGGTGCGGACCTCGCCGTGGTCGGGCACCAGCATTTCCTTGGGAAAGGGCTTCTTGCCGCTCTTGTCGCGCAGGTCGGCCAGACGCGCCACGCTGCCGTCGCCGTTCAGCATCAGGGCGAAATGCACGCTGCGCCGGTTCCAGCCGGGGCGGGGCATGCCCTCGGGATCGGCATCGGCCAAGCGGCCGTAAAGCTGTTCCAGCGCCGCCAGGATCACCGGTTTTCTCCGCCCAGGGGGAAGCGGGTGTCGATCACGCCGTCCTGCATGTGCGCGCGGAAAAAGCGCGGGGTGCGGCCATGGGCGTGGTCGATGTCGTGCAGCATGAAGCCCAAATCCCTGGGCCCCATCAGCTCGGCGTCGGGCGACGGCGTCTCGCCGTCCTCCAGCAGGCGGAAATGGGCGGGAAACTCGCGGCAGCCGAAGCTGGGCTGGTGGAAACACTGGCCCTTGCGGGCGCGGCGGATGAACATTTCCAGATGCTTGGCGGCGTTGTCCTCGGCCCCGGCGCGCGCGGTCATCTCGAACCGGGCCTCGATCACATAGGCCACGTCGCGCAGAATCATGCTGACCCGCTGCGCCCGCCAATCCTCGACCACCAATTCGGTGCGGGCGCCGCCGGCCATGGCGCGGGCGGCCAGATCGGCGGATGCCTTGATGCTGACTTCGTTGCGGCGGATGGACTCGAAGCGGATGGGCTTCAGGACGGTGATGCGCTCGACAATCCAGCGGATGGCCGGCTTCCAATGGATGGCTTCCAGGATGCCGCGCGCCGCCGACGGCGTGATGACGTCATAGGAAACGCGCTCTGCCTTCATCTCGGGGCGGGTGAAACACGCACGTTCGCCCCAGACATGCAACCTGACACCGTGTGCCATGCCATCTCCATCGCATCGACGGTTGAAAGCGTAATGGCTGCAAGTGTGCCTGGCAATATCCGTAAGGTGGTGTGCACCGCAGGGCGGCGCCCACCCATGGTCGCTTTCGTCATAAATAACGCCATTCGTTTGGCGCGCGGTGTCTAATCGGCCGCCACCCCCAGTTCCGGGTCATACGCATCCGAGTCCAGCACCCACACCCGTTCCCTGACCAGCCGTAGCGCCCCGCCCAGGGCCTTGGCTTGGCGGGGGCGGATTTGCACGGTGTGGGGTTGCAGGGTCCGCAGCACTTCGGGGCTGGGGCCTTCGCTTTCCAGGCGGCGGATCAGGGCCTGGGCATCCGCGTCCCGAGGGATGGTCACGTCCACCTGGCCGCCTTCGATCAGTTGAAACGCCTGGGCGGCGGTGCGGAAGGCGAAGGCCAGGTCGCGGTTGGCCTTCAGCAGGTCGCAGATGTTGTTGGCGTCAAGGTTCTGGGTGCGGAACAGTTCCTGGAAATACCACGCCACCGCCTGCGGTGACGCCGGGTCGGCGGGGAATTTCTCGGTTAGCACCCGTCGCGCCAGATTGGCGTGCTCGGTCCACAGGGATGGAACGGGGTGGTCGGGCGCCGAGAATACCGTCACCACCGCTTCGTCCCGTTCGCCCGAACGGTTGCAGCGGCCGCCGGCCTGGATGATGGAATCCAGACCGGCGAGGGATCGCAGCACCACCGGCAGGCTTACATCGACGCCACACTCGACGACCTGCGTCGCCACCACCCGGCAGGGCTGTTTGTCGGCCAGGGCGGCGCGGATGTCCGTCAGCACCTGGGTGCGATGGGCCGGGGTCATGGCCGCCGACAGATGGAAGGCGCCGGGGGTGCCGCGGATCAGCCCGAACAGCTCGCGGGCGTGGCGGCGGGTGTTCACCACCGTCAGGGCCTGGTTTTCCGCCAGCATGCGTTCCGCCACCGCAGCGTCGTCCAGCGGGCCGGCCCAGGCATAGCGCACGCGCCGCATGGCGGTGTGCAGGGCCTGGGGCTGCTCGACG
>DATGXU010000024.1:0-1652 GCA_035298685.1 Magnetospirillum sp.
TCGCCTTCGCCTTCGCCTTCGCCGTCAGTTTCGCCGTCACCATTGGCGTCGGCGTCGCTCTCGGCCTCTTCGCCTTCCTCGGCGTCCTGGCCTTCGCTGTCGTCCTCGGCGCTTTCGGCCGCGCCCTGGTCACCGGCCGACGGGGCCTCGCCCGGACGGCGCTTGCGGCGGCGGCGGCGGCGGCGCTTGCGGTTCTCGGCGGTTTCGCCGCCTTCGCTTTGGGTGGTTTCGTTCTCTTCCTCGGCGCCTTCCTCGGTCTCCTCGACCTCGTCCTCCTCGACGACGGCCGGCGGCGGCACGTCCAGCACCACCGGGCGCGGTTCCTCGGTCCGGTTTTCCGCCTTCACCCGCTCCATGCGCAGGTTCGGCGGGATCAGGCTGTCGTCGCCCAGCAGGAAGACGTTGAATTCATAGCGTTCTTCGATGGCCGCCAGGGCGTCGCGCTTTTGATTGAGGATATAAAGCGCGATCTGCGAGGGCACATAGACGGTGACCTCGGCCGAACGGCGGCGGATGCCTTCTTCCTCAATGGCGCGCAGCACATGCATGGCTGCCGATTCCACCGAACGCACCAGGCCGGTGCCGCCGCAATGGGGGCAGGGGGTGAAGGTGGTTTCCTGCAGCGACGGGCGCAGACGCTGACGCGACAGTTCCAGCAGGCCGAAGGCGCTGATCTTGCCCACCTGGATGCGGGCGCGATCGTCCTTCAGCGCCTCTTTCAGGCGGCGTTCGACGGCGTGGTTGTTGCGGCTCTCCTCCATGTCGATGAAGTCGATGACCACCAGGCCGGCAAGGTCGCGCAGGCGCAACTGGCGGGCCACCTCGTCGGCGGCCTCCAGATTGGTCTTGAGCGCCGTTTCCTCGATATGGCGCTCCTTGGTGGAGCGGCCGGAATTGACGTCGATGGCGACCAAGGCCTCGGTCTGGCCGATGACGATATAGCCGCCCGACTTCAGCTGCACCACGGGCGAATGCATGGCGTCCAGCTGGGTTTCCACCTGGTAGCGGTGGAACATGGGCATGGTCGGGTCCTTGTACGGCTGGACCTTCTTCGCATGGCTGGGGGTCAGCATGCGCATGTAGTCCTTGGCCAGGCGATAGCCTTCGTCGCCGTCCACCAGCACTTCGTCGATGTCGCGCGAATAAAGGTCGCGGATCGATCGCTTGATCAGGCTGGCTTCCTCGTAGACCAAAGCGGGCGCCGACGATTGCAGCGTCAGGTCGCGCACGTTGTCCCAGGCGCGCAGCAGGTATTCGTAGTCGCGCTTGATCTCGGTCTTCGAACGTTCCGAGCCGGCAGTGCGCACGATCACCGCCATGCCTTCGGGGCAGTTCAGCTCCTGGGCGATGGCCTTGAGCCGGCGGCGGTCGGTGGTGCTGACGATCTTGCGCGAAACGCCGCCGCCACGGGCGGTGTTGGGCATCAGCACGCAATAGCGGCCGGCCAGCGACAGGTAGGTGGTCAGCGCCGCGCCCTTGTTGCCGCGCTCTTCCTTGACGACCTGCACCAGCATGATCTGCCGGCGCTTGATCACTTCCTGGATCTTGTAGTTGCGCAGCAGGCGGGCGCGGCGGCGCTCCAATTCCTGCTCGCTGGCGTCGTCGCCGCCCAGGGTTTCCGGCTTGGCCGCCGGTTCGGCTCCACCCTCGCC
>DATGXU010000025.1:0-7821 GCA_035298685.1 Magnetospirillum sp.
GCCCTTGAACGCCAATGTGCGGTGCATGACCGTCGCAGCTTTCGATCGCCGTCCGGCCGCGCCGCCGTTGCTGGCCCAGCCGGGCCGCAACTGCCGGTGCGTCGTCCGTGCCGACCGCCTGGGTCTGGCGGTGGACGGCGACGTCTATTTTCGTGCCCTGCACCATGCGCTGTGCGCCGCCCGGCGGTCGGTTCTGCTGATCGGCTGGGAATTCGACAGCCGCACCCGCCTGCTGCGCGATGGCCAACCCCAGGCGGGCCCCAACGAGATCGGCGCGCTGCTGGATCATCTGGTGCGCACCAATCCCGATCTGCGCATCCACGTGCTGATCTGGGACTCGGCCATGATCTACGCCTTCAATCGGGAATTCGCCGGCTTGGTGAAGATGGATTGGCTGACCCACCGTCGGCTGCGCTTCCGCCTGGATGACAGCCATCCGCTGGGGGCGTCGCACCATCAGAAGATAGTGGTGATCGACGACGCCCTGGCGTTCGTCGGCGGGCTTGACGTCACCAGCCAACGCTGGGACAGCCGCGAGCATCTGCCCGATGATCCGCGCCGCAGCGATCCCGCCTATCCCACCTATCCGCCGTTCCACGACATCATGGCGGTGGTGACCGGCGAGGCGGCGCGCACGCTGGCCGGCATCGCCCGGGAACGCTGGTTCCAGGCCGCGGGCGAGCGGCTGGTTCCGCCGTCGCCCGGTGACGCCGACCGCCTGTGGCCGCCCTGCCTCAAGGTGCAGCTGACCGGGGTGGACGTGGCGGTGTCGCTGACCTGTCCTTCGTGGGACGGCGCGCCTTCGGTGCGCGAGGTCGAGCAGCTTTACCTGGACATGATCGCGGCGGCGCGGCGCTTCATCTATATCGAGAACCAATACTTCGCCGCCCGCCGCATCGCCGACCTTCTGGCCCGGCGTCTGGAGACCGAGGATTGTCCTGAAATCGTGGTGATCAATCCGGGCGAGCCGGTCAGCCTGGTGGAACGGTCCACCATGGGGGTGGCGCGGGCGCGATTGCTGCGGCGCCTGCGCCAGGCCGACCGGTTCGGGCGCCTGCATGTGTTCTATCCGGTGGTGGCCGGCGAGGACGTCAAGGTTCATGCCAAACTGATGATCGTGGACGATCTATGGCTGCGGGTGGGGTCGGCCAACCTGAACAACCGCTCGATGGGCTTGGACAGCGAATGCGACCTGTTAGCCCCGGCCATGGTCGAGCATGACCGCCTTGCCATCCGCGCCATGCGCCACGACCTGCTGGCCGAACATCTGGGCGTCGGCCCCGACACGGTGGCGGCGGCCGAGGCGGCGACCGGCAGCCTGACCGGGGCCATCGCCACCCTGCGCGGGCGGCAGCGCACCCTGGTGCCGCTGGACGATCGCGAGCCCGCCGAGATCGTCCAGTTGCTGAGCGAAAGCTCGCTGCCCGATCCCGAGGAACCGGTGGAGACGCTGGTCTATCTGGATCAGGCGCTGCCGGGGTCGGCCCGGCGCGGCCTGCGGTTGCGGACGCGGGCGATGATCTGGCTGTTGGCGGTGCTGTCGGTGGCGGTGACGTTGTTGCCGTGGGTGACGCCGCAGGGATGGTCGTATGCCGCTGCCCTGGTGACCGGGCTTGCCCGCTTGCGCGACCAGCCGCTGGCGGCGCCCCTGGTGGTGGGGATGTTTCTGCTGGGGGGCTTGGCGCGGGTGCCGGTGTCGCTGACCGTGCTGGCGGCCGGGTTGGTGATGGGGGCATGGCTGGGAACCGTGCTGTCGCTGATCGGCAGCCTGGCCAGCGCCTCGTTCCTTTACGCCATCGGCGCCCACCTGGGGCGCGGCCAGGTGCGCCGTCTGGCCGGCTGGCGGGTGAACCGGGTCAACCGGGCGCTGGCCCGGCACGGCATCATGGCCATGATGCTGCTGCGGCTGATGCCGGTGGCGGCCTTTCCGGTGGTCAACCTGGTGGCCGGCGCCTCGGCGGTCAAGTTTCGCGACTTCGCCGCCGGCACCACGGTGGGCATGGCGCCGGGAATCGTGGCGCTCAGCGTTCTGGGCGACCGGCTTGGGGTGGTGCTGCGTTCGCCGTCGGCGGCCGGTATCGCCTTGCTGGCGCTGGCCACCGCCTTGGTGATCGCCGCCCAGATCGGGGTGGTAAGCCGGCTGAGCCGCGCCCGGTCCCCTGCACCGAACCGGCCGCAATAGGGGGGTACGATGCTTGCGGTTGCTTTGGCCAGCTACAACATCCACCGCTGTTTCGGCACCGATGGCCGCTATGCGCCCGAACGCACCGCCGAGGTGATCGACGCCCTGGACGCCGACATCATCGGTCTGCAGGAGGTGGACATGCGGCTTTTGGTCGACGGCCGGGCCCAGCTGGACTTCCTGGCGGAAAGCCTGTCGTTCGGCGCCGTGGCCGGACCCAACATCAAGGGACGGCGCGGCAAGTTCGGCAATGCCCTGCTGACCCGCTGGCCGGTGCGCGGGGTGCGCCGCGCCGATCTGACTGTGCGGCATTACGAACCGCGCGGCGCCATCGTCACCGACCTGGACGTCGCCGGCCATCCCCTGCGGGTGGTGGTCGCCCATCTCGGGCTCAACGCCGCCGAACGGCGGCTGCAGGTGCGGCATCTGCTGGCGGCGCTGGACGAAAGCGGCGACGGCACGCCCACCGTCATCATGGGCGATTTCAACGAATGGCGCCCGACGCGCGGGGCGTTGCGCTTCATCGACCGGCGCTTCGGCACCTCGCTGATGCCGCGCACCTTTCCCTCGCGCCTGCCGTTGCTGCCCTTGGATCGCATCTGGGCGTGGCCGGCGGCCGGACTGAAGCGCCTTTCCGTCTATGCCACGCCGCTGTCGCGTATCACCTCGGATCACTTGCCGTTGCGGGCCGAGGTGTCGTGGGACGCCGACGAATTGCCGGGGGGATGGCGCAAGCGTGCGCTTATCCCCAAGGTATAGGCACATCGCGCATAGGGAATCCCTGCCGTGACGGAGTGCCCGTCAGTGATTGAAATGCAGGACATGAAAATTAAATACCCGAGTGCGGAACGAAGCTGAGGTAGTTGCCGCTACCTACATTGATGGCGGGCGCATTTTTTTTCCGCGATTCGGAAATAATTGGGTATGGCGCTTCGGATAGTCACCGAAAGATTGGCTATTTGTCATGGAGATACGCGCTATACCAAGTTGAACGGCCTGAGCCGTCGAAGAGGTCTTGAACATGGTAGTACTGATTGCCGACGACCATGCCCTGTTTCGCTATGGCATCTCCTTGGCTTTGGAGAGTCTGTACGGAAAGGACGTGACCATCATCCAGGCAAGCAATGCCGAGGAAACGCGGCGCCTTGCTCATGAAACCCCCAATCTCGATCTGATCCTGCTGGATCTGATGATGCCCGGCCTGAACGGCATCTCGGACCTCAAGAAGTTCATCGACACCCTGCCGCCCATTCCGGTCGTCATCGTTTCGGGCTCTCGCCAGCGCGCCACCATCCGCTCGGCCATCGAATGCGGTGCCCGGGGCTATGTGCTGAAATCCTCGAACGGCGAGATCCTGAAACACGTTCTGCCGCTGGTGTTGTCGGGCGAGCTGTATGTACCCGCCCAGGCCGTCGCCACCGAGGAAGCCGGCGAGCAGTACGAGGGCTCGCCGCTGGACGAGGCCGGTGACTTCAATCCCGACTTCAAATCGCTGACCCCGCGCGAAACCCAGGTGTTGAAGTTGCTGACCCTGGGCTATTCCAACAAGGAGATCGCCCGCTCGCTGGGGATGTTGGAAGGCACCGTCAAGGTGCACGTCAAGTCGATCATGAAGAAACTGGGCGTCAACAACCGGACCCAGGCGGCCATCGCCGCCAACCGCAGCTTCGCCCGTCAACCCACCTCGCCCGTTTGAGGCCGCGACGGTCGTTGCGACGGGGGCGCCCGGCTCGTGCCGGCGCCCCTGATCGCCGCCGGGATGGAATCCTCGGTTGAACGGCGGCACTGAAATGGAAGTGCGTTTGCCCGCGTTTATATGGCTTCGCGGCGGTCTGCGCCGCCATCTGGTGGTGCTGGTTCTGGTGCCGCTGGTGCCCATGCTGCTATGGGCCGGGGGATTGACGTTGTGGAGTTCGTTGCAGGAGCGGCGGGCCTTCGAACGGGGGCTCGAGGAAGCCGCCCGCGCCCTGTCCATCGCCGTCGATCAGGAAATCCGCCTGTCCCTCTCCGCGCTGGAGAGCGTGGCGCTGTCCCGCGAACTGAGCGTCGGTGCGATCGGGGATTTCATGCCCATCGCCCGGCGTCTGGTCGCGGCACATCCCGATTGGCAGGCGTTGCTGCTGTTCGACAGGTACGGGAACGTGGTTCTGGACACCCGCTCGGGCGACGGCGCCCGGACCGGCCGTGCCATGGTTCCCGCCAGGGAGTTGGCGGAGCGGGTTCTTTCCGAGGGCAAGCCGGTAGTGTCCGACGTCTTCCGGCTCGATCGCGCCGACGACGACATGGTCATGGTCGCCGCGCCGGTGGTGGACGGAAGCGGCCGTACCGTTCATGTGCTGGCGGCCGCCATCCCGTCGGCTCGTCTGGGCGGAGTGTTGTCGCAGCCCAGGTTTCCCCGCGGATGGACCGCCTGGATCACCGATGCCCACGGCGCGCTGATCACCCGCACGGCCGCCGCCCAGTTCAGTCACGACGCCACGACGGCGGCGGAACGCTCGCCGCTGACCGGTTGGACGGTCCGCTTCGGGATGCCCGACGCCGGGGCGGCGGGAAACCTGCGCGGTTCGTTGGGGATCACCGTCGGCTTCGGCGTGCTGGTGCTGGGGGTGTCGGTGCTGCTGGCCCTTGCCATCGCGGGTCGCATCCTGCGGCCGGTGCAGGCGCTGACCGCCATCGCCCAGCCGTTCCTGCACGGCCAGGTCCAGGGCCAGCGCATCTTCGGCATCGGCGAACTGGATGCCCTGTATCAGGCGCTGGACGTGCTGAGCGGAGAGTTGGAAAAAAGCCAGGAACGCTTTCTGACCGTGTTCTCGGCGGCGCCGGTGATGCTGTTCGTGCTGGACGAAAACGAACGCCTGATCGCGGTCAACGAAGCGTGGGAACGCACCTTGGGCTATGGCCATGACGAGGTGCTGGGTCGCACGCCGTGGGAATTCCACACCGCCGCCTCGACCGCCTATGCCCGCCAGACCGCGTGGCCCGAATTCGTCCGCCAGGGCAGCCTGGACCGGCTGCCCGCCCAATACGTCACCAAGCAGGGCGACGTGCGCGAGATGCTGGTGTCGTTGCGCGGCGATCGCGACCCGGATGGCCGCATCATCCGCACCATCGGCGCCGTTCAGGACGTCACCGAACAGCGCCGGGCCGAAGCGGGCATGGCGCGCGCGGTCGAAGACGCCGAGCGGGCCAACGACGCCAAGACCCGCTTCCTGGCGGCGGCCAGCCATGATCTGCGCCAGCCGTTGCAGGCGCTGTCGCTCTATCTGGGCGTGCTGCGGGCGCGCCTGCAGGGGCGCGAGGAACAGGTCATGGAAGCGGTCGGACAATGCGTGGAAAGCCTGACCGGCCTGTTGAACGACATGCTGGATGTGGCGCGCCTGGATGCCGGCGTAATCACCCCAAAACTGGCCGACGTGCCGGTCAACCGGTTGCTGGAACGGGTGGCGGCGGCGTGGCGCATTCAGGCCGAGGCCAAGGGACTGCGCCTGGGCGTAATGCCCTGCCGCGCGGTGGTCCACACCGATCCGGCGTTGATGGATCGTGTGCTGTCCAATCTGGTCGCCAACTCGGTGCGTTATACCGAACACGGGCGCATCCTGGTGGGGGCGCGCCGCTTGCCGGGCGGGCTGGTACGCATCGAGGTGCTGGATACCGGCATCGGCATTCCCGCCGACAAGCTGGGCGAAATCTTCGAGGAGTTCCGCCAGTTGGGCAATCCCGAGCGGCGGCGCGACAAGGGCACCGGGCTGGGGCTGGCCATCGTGCGGCGGATCGCCAACCTTCTGGACCATCGGCTCGAGGTGCGCTCGATCGCCGGCAGGGGCTCGGCCTTCACCATCACCCTGCCCACAGCCCAGGCCTGCACCCTGTCTGCCGAGGCCGCCGAGCCCGCCGCCGAACACGCCCGCCGCATCCTGGTGGTGGACGACGAGGCGCTGGTGCGCAACGCGCTGGAACTGGTGCTGGTGGAAATGGGCCATCAGGTGGACAGCGCCGAATCCGTCGAGGAGGCGCTACGGCGCAGCCGCGAGCACAGCCCCGAGCTGGTCATCGCCGATTTCCGGCTGGCGGGTGGAACCACCGGTATCGACGTCATCCGCGCGGTGCGGGCCAGTTGCGGCCGCGATTTGCCGGCGGTGGTGCTGACCGGCGACACCGACCCCGCCACCATCCGCCGCATCGTCGGCGAGGGCTTGCATCTGCTGCACAAGCCGCTACGCCTGGAAGCGTTGAAGGGATTTCTCAAGCAGGTGGCGTGAGCGCCATTGCCATTGACCGCAAGCGGGCCGCCTGCTTCCCTATCGGGCCTGTCCACGCACCGCCAGCGGAGTTGCAGATGCTTGCCGAATGCCTTGCCGGCACCCGAATTCTCGACCTCAGCCAATACATTCCCGGCCCCTATGCCACCCAATGGCTGTCCGACCTGGGCGCCGAGGTGGTCAAGGTCGAGCCGCCGGCGGGCGACCCCATGCGGACCATGGGACCGCTGGACGACGACGGCACCACCGCATGGTACAAGTTGGCCAACCGCAACAAGGTGGTGGTGACGCTGGACCTGAAGACCGAGCACGGCCGCGCCGGCTTCGCCAAGCTGGTGGAAAAGGCCGACGTGCTGGTCGAGGCCTATCGCCCCGGCGTGCTCGACCGCCTGGGCTTTTCGCGCGCCGAGCTGGAAAAGCTCAATCCCCGGCTGATCCATTGTTCGCTGTCCGGCTATGGCCAGACCGGCCCGCTGCGCAACGCCGCCGGCCACGACCTGACCTATGTGGCGCTGTCGGGCGGCCTGTCGGCCACCGGCATTGCCGAGCGTCCGGTGATGACCTATCCGCCCCTGGCCGACCATGCCGGCGCCTCGCTGGCCATGACCGCCATCCTGGCCGCCCTGGTGCGGCGCGGCACCACCGGCAAGGGCTGCCATCTCGACGTCAGTCTGGCCGAGGCGGCGCTGGCGTGGATGCCCGGCATCCTGACCGCCGCCCACCGTTGGGGCGAGGACAAGCGCGAGGCCGGGCTGATCAACGGCGGCGCCGGCTGTTACCGCATCTATCGGGCCAAGGATGGCCGCTTTGTGGCGCTGGCGGCGCTCGAGCCCAAGTTCTGGGCCAAGTTCTGCGAAACCGTCGGGCATCCCGAGTGGATTCACCGTCAGAACGAAGAACTGCCGCAGAACGACCTGATCGCCGATCTGGAAGCCCTGTTCCTGACCCGCGACCGCGATGAGTGGGCGGCGTTGCTGGCGCCGGCCGATTGCTGTTTCGAGCCGGTGCTGCATCCGCACGAGGTGGCCCGCCATCCCCAGTGGAAGGACCGCGAGGTGGTGCGCACCGACGAGGATTCCGACCGTCTGGTCGAGGTGCTGCTGCCGGTGTTCCTGGATGGCGCCCGGCCGCTGCACCGCCGTCCGTTCAAGACCGACAGCGCCGAGGGGGTGCTGGCCGGATGGCGCTAGCACTGCCGGTCCATGGCGGCGACCTTGCCGCTGCCGAGGCCCGGTGGGGGAGGCCGGCGGCGGGCTGGCTGGACCTGTCCACCGGCATCAATCCGTGGCCCTATCCCTTGCCGTCGTTTTCCGCCGAGGCATGGTCGCGCCTGCCCGGTGCCGCCGAGGACCTGGCCCTGCGTCATGCGACCGCCCGCCG
>DATGXU010000026.1:0-1574 GCA_035298685.1 Magnetospirillum sp.
CCGATGATCCGGGCTCCAGCGTCTCCGCCACAATCTGCCGCTTCAACGCCTCCGGCCAGCGCCGTCGCCGATGACCCGATATCTGAAGTGGACCCCGGATTTGGGACCGGTCGGGTAGTTGGGAGAGAGCCGTTCCGTCGCATGCTAGACGGAGCGGATGATGAAAAAGACGAGACGGAAGATCGACGCGGGGCTGAAGGCGACGATCGCGCTGGAGGCGCTGCGGGAGCAGTCGACGGTCGCGGACCTGTCGCAACGGTACGAAGTCCACCCGAACCAGATTTACGCCTGGAAGAAGCAGCTGCAGGAGCAGGCGGCGCGCGCCTTCGATCCTGGGGTCGGCCGGGACGCCGAGGCTGACCGGGAGCGCGAGATTGAGAAGCTGCACGCCAAGATCGGGCAGTTGACGGTGGAGCGCGATTTTTTAGCCAAGAGGTCCGGCAGATGAGCGCGTCGGACCGCCGAGCGCTCATTGATCGCGGCGCGCGTTTGCCCTCGATCCGGCGGCAATGCGCGCTTCTCGGGGTGGCTCGCTCGGGCGTCTACCGGACGCCGCGACCGGCCAATGACAACGATCTCTTGCTGATGCGCCGCATCGACGAGCTGTACACGGCATGGCCATTTCTCGGCTCGCGGCGGATGACAGCGCTGCTGCGGACCGAGGGATACAAGATCAACCGCAAGCGGGTGCAGCGGCTGATGCGGCGGATGGGCATCGCCGCCTTAGGGCCGAAACCGCGCACGAGCAAACCGGCGCCGGGGCACAAGATCTTTCCTTATCTGTTGCGCAACCTGGTGATCGAGCGGCCGAACCATGTCTGGGCAGCCGACATCACCTACGTCCCGATCGGGCGAGGGTTTCTCTACCTTGTGGCGATCATCGACTGGGCGAGCCGGGCGGTGCTGGCATGGCGGCTGTCGAACACGATGGACGTCGGGTTCTGCCTTGCCGCGCTGGAAGAGGCGCTGGCTCGGTTCGGCAAGCCGGAGATCTTCAACACTGACCAGGGCAGCCAATTCACCAGCGGCGAGTTCACTGGCATGCTGGCGGCGGCCGGCATCCGCATCTCGATGGACGGGCGGGGCCGCTGGATCGACAACGTCTTCATCGAGCGGCTGTGGCGCAGCCTGAAATACGAGGACGTCTATCTTAAGGGCTACGCTGACGGCCGCGACGCCAAAGCCGGCATCAGCGAATGGCTGGCCTTTTACAATCACCGGCGGCCGCACCAGGCGCTGGCAAACCGGACGCCGATGGCGGTGTGGCGCGACGGCGCCGGCGGCGCGCTTGGCGGAGAGGCTGTGGATATGACGCTGCGCTTGGACAACCCCGGCGGGTTGCCCACATACCCACAGCCGCAGCAACCGCAAGTCCTTGTAGCTTGACGTTTTCAGGAGGTCGGAGCGGCGCCGCTTCCAACTAACAAACCGGCACCAGTGGTCCCGCTGATGGGGTCCACTTCAGTATGACATCGAAACTTTTCATACCTTTGATCGGGAGGACTTGTTGCCGTTAACCGGACTCGTCAAATGCCGGAATGGCAAACCTATGACAGTAAGTAAGCCGCCCCCTT
>DATGXU010000027.1:0-2396 GCA_035298685.1 Magnetospirillum sp.
GCGCCCCGCCCTGCGGGCGGCCGGGCGGGCGGCGTTGTACGTCGCCTTGCCCGTGGTGCTGGTCGCCCTGTGGCAACTGGCCAGCGATCTGCGCCTGATCCGGGCCATTTTTTTGCCGTCGCCGCTCAAGGTGGCGCTGGCGTTCTGGGATCTGGCGGTCAGCGGCGACCTGTTTCGCCACCTTGGGATCAGCCTGCTGCGGGTGCTGGAAGGTTTCGCCGTCGCCGGGGCCGCCGGGCTGATCCTGGGCATCGGCATCGGCCTGTCGCGGACGCTCGACCGCCTGACCGACCTGACCGTGCAATTGCTGAAGCCCATTCCGCCCATCGCCTGGATTCCGCTGGCCATCCTGTGGTTCGGCATCGGCGAAACCGGCAAGGTGTACATCATCTTCCTGGGCGCGTTCTTCCCGATCCTGGTCAACACCATCGACGGCATCCGCCAGACCGATCACCGCTTCGTCGAGTTGGCCCGCATCCTGGAAGTGACCCGCGCGCGCTTCATCCTGCAGGTGGTGCTGCCCGGTGCGCTGCCCAGCATCATGACCGGACTTCGGGTCGGACTGATGGTGGCGTGGATGTGCGTGGTCGCCGCCGAGCTGATCGCCGCCTCGTCGGGCGTGGGCTACCTGATCATGGACGCCCGCCAGATGAGCCAGACCGACCAGGTGCTGGTGGGCATGGTCACCATCGGGGCCATGGGCAAGCTGTTGGATGTGCTGCTGCGTGCCATCGAACGCCGCCTGATCACCTGGAAAACCACCTTCTCGGGGAACTGACCCATGGCCGCCTCCGCCGTCCGTGCCGATGATTTGCGCATCGGCCCGCTGTCAAAGACCTTCACGCTGAAAACCGGCTCGGTGCAGGCGTTGAGCAACATTCACCTCGACATTCCCGGCGGCCGCTTCATCAGCGTCGTCGGCGCGTCGGGCTGCGGCAAAAGCACGCTGTTGCGCATCATCGCCGGGCTGGAGGGCGATTACGACGGCACCGTCACTCTGGGCGGGCGGCCGCTGGGCGGCCCTGGCCTCGATCGTGGCGTCATCTTTCAGGAGCATCGGCTGTTGCCGTGGTTGACGGTCGAGCAGAACGTCGCCTTCGCCCTCAAGAACCTGCCCAAGGCCGAAATCGCCCGGCGCGTGCGCGAGCATCTGGAGCTGGTGGGCTTGGGCGCCTTCGCCAAGGCCTATCCGCACCAATTGTCGGGCGGCATGGCGCAGCGCGTCGCCATCGCCCGCGCCCTCGCCAACCAGCCCCAGGTTCTTCTGCTGGACGAACCGTTCGGCGCGCTGGACGCGCTGACCAAGATCCAGATGCAGCAGGAAATCCTGCGGATCTGGCAGGTGGAGCAGACCACCATGGTTCTGGTGACCCACGACATCGACGAGGCCATCTATCTCGGCGACGAGGTGGTGGTGATGTCGGCGCGTCCGGGCACCATCAAGAAGGTTCTGCCGGTGCGGCTGTCGCGCCCGCGCGACCGCACCAGCCCGGATTTCGTCGCCCTGCGCAAGGAAATCACCCGCGAGTTCTTTGCCGAAGCCGAATTGCCGTTCGCCTACGAAATTTGACGGGGGAAGCCATGGGCCAGGTCATGCGGCTGCCGGTACGGGAACGGTCCCTGCACCTGAGCGAAGAGCCGTCCGCCGGCGTCGATCTGTTGGCGGCGCTGGAAGACGACGAATATGCCGCTTTCGCGGCCACCTGCACCGAGATCAGCGCGGCGGCGGGCACCGTCGTGTTCCGCCAGGGCGACCTGCACGACGGCATCTTCATCATCCTGTCGGGGCAGATGCGCATTTTCTATACCGGCCCGTCGGGGCGCGAGATCACGCTGGCCTATTGGGCGCCGGGAAATTTCTGCGGCGGCCCGGAAATCTTTGGTGGCTCGCCGCACATGTGGTCGGGCCAGGCGGTGCGGCCCAGCCGCCTGCTGCATGTGCGCGGGCCGGCGTTGCGGCGCCAGATGGAACGCAGCCCCCGGCTGGCGGTGGCGCTGGTCGACGCGCTGGTGCACAAGGGGCGCTGCTTTTCCGCTCTCATCCATATGCTGGGAACCCGCTCGGCCGCCGAGCGGCTGGCGCAATTGCTGGTGTTGATGGCCGAGATGGAAGGGCGGCGGCGGTCCGACGGCATCGTCATCGGCCGCACCCTGACCCAGGAAGACCTGGCCCGCATGGTGGGATCGACCCGACAATGGGTGTCCTCGACGCTGGACCGTTTCCGCGCCGACGGCCTGATCGAGGTCACCCCCCACCGCATCGTCATCAAGGATGAAGCCCGCTTGCGGGCGCTGGGGGCTTAAAGCGCCAAGCCTCAAATATGAGGCGCGGCGCTTCTGCGCCCATGTGTGGACGGCCCCTGCGTTGCAAGGGAAATTCGACGTTCTTCGCGACC
>DATGXU010000028.1:0-7002 GCA_035298685.1 Magnetospirillum sp.
CGGCGGCAAGACGGCGGCGCACATGCCGACGCACCGCCCACAGCGACCACAGCGCCAGGATCGCCAATCCGAAAATGGCCGATGCCAATGCGTTTCGCGCCAGATTGGTCTCGGCGGCATAGACGGTGGCGACCACTGCCACCCCCTGCCCCGGCGGCTCCAGACGCACCTGATGGCTGGGGCCGGGCTCGGCCAGCTGCACGTTGGTCTTGGCGCCCAGCACCGCGCCGTTACCGTCGATGATCTCGATCTTGTATTTTTCCGCCACCCACCAGGGAACCTGCCGGCTCAATAGCGAGTCGACGCTGACCACGCCCACCAGCATGCCGACGAAGCGGTGGTCGCGATACATGGGCACGTGCGCTTCGAACACCTGCCTGCGCCCCGATCGGGAGAATGGCGCCGTCCATGCCGCCCGGCCGATGGACTTGGCCAAGGTGAAGGTGGGCCACCACGGCGCCGCCTCGCCCACCTGGCCGGTGCCGGCCTCGGCCTCGAACGGGGGCACGGCGGCGGCAAGGGAACCATCGGCGCGACGCAGCAGGATGCGGTCGAAATCGCCACTGGTGGAAACCAGGGATTGGGCCTGCACTTCGAAGCCCGCTTCGGGCAGATCCCCGCGCGCCAGCTCGGCGGCAAGCTGGGTCAGCTTTTCCTCGCCCGAGGTCAGGTGGAAATGGATGTTCTGCTCAACCCACAGAATATCCTTGATCAGGCCAAGGCGCGCGTCCTCCACCTCGTTGCGGTGCAGCAGCCACAACAGGATGCCAAGCAGCATGACCACCAGGGCCATGGCGACGATGGGCATGGCCTGCAGCGGCGAGCGAGCATTCAGACCCGTAGTTCCCGGCATTTCCGTAAGGGACTCGCGCGTTCGGGCCACGAACCAGGGAGACGCTGTGGCGGATGAGGGGAGAAAACCCTGTTCTCACAGCCTGTTACCCGCTTGTTCGGAAATCCACAATAGCCGAAATCGGGAAACTTTCGAACAATTACCGCAATAACGCTTGCCTAATCTTTTCGGGAGGAAACCACAGATGAAATTCCGTACCCTCGTCGGCTGCGTTGTCGCCGGAATGCTGGTCGCCGGTTCGGCCCTGGCCCAACAGGCCCAGCCGATCGTGATCAAGTTCAGCCACGTGGTTGCCGCCGACACCCCCAAGGGCAAGGCCGCCGAAATGTTCAAGAAGCTGGCGGAAGAGCGCACCAAGGGCCGCGTCAAGGTCGAGGTCTACCCCAACAGCCAGCTTTACAAGGACAAGGAAGAGCTCGAGGCGCTGCAGCTGGGTGCCGTGCAGATGCTGGCGCCGTCGCTGGCCAAGTTCGGCCCGCTGGGCGTCAAGGAATTCGAGGTCTTCGACCTGCCCTACATCTTCCCGTCCAAGGAAGTGCTGCGCTCGGTCACCGACGGCCCCATCGGCGCCGCCATGCTGCGCAAGCTGGAAACCAAGGGCATCATCGGCCTGGCCTATTGGGACAACGGCTTCAAGATCCTGTCGGCCAACAAGCCGCTGAAGTCGCCGGCCGACCTCAAGGGCCAGAAGATGCGCATCCAGTCGTCCAAGGTTCTGGACGCGGAAATGCGCGCGCTGGGCGCCCTGCCGCAGGTGATGGCGTTCTCGGAGGTCTATCAGGCGCTGCAGACCGGCGTGGTCGACGGCACCGAAAACCCGCCGTCCAACATGTACACCCAGAAAATGCACGAGGTGCAGAAGTACGGCACCATCACCAACCATGGCTATCTGGGCTATGCGGTGATCGTGAACAAGAAGTTCTGGGAAGGTCTGCCGACCGACATCCGGGCCATTCTGGAAGGCGCCATGAGCGAATCGAGCCGCTTCGCCAATGCCATCGCCCAGACCGAGAACGACGACGCGCTGACCGCCATGAAGGCGTCGGGCAAGACCGAGTTCTACCAGCCCACCAAGGAAGAGCTTGAGGTGTGGCGCAAGACCCTGCTGCCGGTCCACAAGGACATGGAAGGCCGTGTCGGCGCCGAGCTGATCCAGTCCATCTACAAGGAAGCCGAGAAGTTCGGCTTCAAGAACTAAGGCTGTCGACCCAAGGGGTGTCCGTATCCACGGCACCCCTTTTGTCTGCGCATGCGGAGCAACCATGCTTAAAGTTCTCGATCATCTCGAGGAATGGCTGATCGCCTTCCTGATGGCCGCCGCGACGAGCATCATCTTCGTCGCCGTGATGCAACGCTACGCCGCCGGCGTGCCGTTCCTGTACGACTACGTCGGGCACCTTAATTTCTCGTGGGCCCAGGAACTGTGCATCATCATGTTCGTGTGGATGGCCAAGTTCGGCGCCGCCTATGGCGTGCGCACCGGCATCCACGTGGGCGTGGACGTGCTGATCAACCGTCTCGAAGACCGCATGCGCGGCAAGTTCATCGTTTTCGGCCTGCTGGCCGGCGCCCTGTTCACCGGCACCGTCGCCACCCTGGGCGGGCATTTCGTGTGGGAGAACGGCGCCCATTACGCCTTCTTCAACGCGCTGGGCATCGCTGGCGACGAATTGTTCGAAGGCCCCATCACCGCCGACCTGGAATGGCCGACCTGGATCGTCTATTCCGCCATCCCGCTGGGGTCGGCCCTGATGTGCTTCCGCTTCCTGCAGGTTTGCGTCGGCTTCATCCGTACCGGCGAGTTGCCCCACCATGACCACGGCCATGTGGAAGGGCTCGAGGAAGACACTACCGATCCGCAGCGCGCCGCCCAGGACATCAACTGGTTCGAGATGGAAGACGGCCTGCATCCCAAGGATCTGGCCCATCACAAGGGCGAAGGTGGCGACCCGTCGCTGGACGGCAGGATCGACACCCCCAAGGAACCCACCCCCGACGATTGGGAAGGCGGTGACGCCTCGGCCAAGGTGACAGAGGAGTCCCGGAAATGAACGCGTCCATCATCTTTGGGCTTCTGCTGATCCTGATGCTGACCGGCATGCCCATTTCCATCTCGCTGGGCCTGACCGTTCTTACCTTCCTGTTCACCATGACCCAGGTGCCGGTCGAGTCGGTGGCGCTGAAGCTGTTCACCGGCATCGAGAAGTTCGAGATCATGGCGATCCCGTTCTTCATCCTGGCCGGCAACTTCCTGACCCATGGCGGCGTGGCGCGGCGCATGATCAACTTCGCCTCGGCCATGGTCGGGCACTGGCATGGCGGCCTGGCCCTGGCCGGCGTGCTGGCCTGCGCCCTGTTCGCGGCGGTGTCGGGGTCCAGCCCGGCCACCGTGGTGGCCATCGGCTCGATCATCCTGCCCGCCATGGTCAAGCAGGGCTTTCCCCGCTCGTTCGGCGCCGGCGTCATCACCACTTCGGGCGCGCTGGGCATCCTGATCCCGCCGTCGCTGGTGATGGTGATGTACGCGGTCGCCACCAACACCTCGGTGGGCGCGTTGTTCATGGCCGGCGTCATTCCCGGTCTGGTGCTGGCCTTCCTGCTGGGCCTGACCACCTGGGCCATCGCCAAGAAGAACAACTATCCCCGCCTGCCCAAGGCCTCGGCGGCCGAGCGCATGCGCACCTTCCGCGAGGCCATCTGGGGCCTGCTGCTGATCGTCATCGTCATCGGCGGCATCTATACCGGCGTCTTCACCCCCACCGAAGCGGCGGCCATGAGCGCGGTCTACGCGTTCATCATCGCCGTGTTCGTCTACAAGGACATGCCGCTGCGCGGCGTGCCCAAGATCCTGCTGTCCTCGGCCAGCATGTCGGCCATGCTGCTGTACATCATCACCAACGCGGTGCTGTTCAGCTTCGTGCTTGCCAACGAGAACATCCCCCAGGCCATCGCCGACTGGATCGTCGGCATGGATTTCGGCGCCGTCGCCTTCCTGCTGGTGGTGAACGTGCTGCTGCTGGCGGCCGGCAACTTCATGGAACCGTCGTCGATCGTTCTGATCATGGCGCCGATCCTGTTCCCGGTCGCCATGAAGCTGGGCATCGACCCGGTGCATTTCGGCATCCTGATGGTGGTCAACATGGAGGTGGGCATGTGCCATCCGCCGGTGGGCCTCAACCTCTACGTGGCGTCGGGCATCACCAAGATGGGCATCACCGAACTGACCGTGGCGGTCATGCCGTGGCTGCTGACCATGGTCGGCTTCCTGATCGCGGTCAGCTATTGGCCGGGTCTTTCGATCTGGCTGCCCAAGACCTTGGGCGTCATGTAACCCCGAAGGGGCCGGTTCGCGAGGACCGGCCCCTTTCTTCTTGGCCCCTGCCCGCCTACATTGGCGGAACCATCGCACACCGGGGCTCGTCATGCGCATCGCAGTCCTTGCCGCTTTCCTGCTGGCGCTTGCCGCCCCCGCCCTGGCCGAACCGCCGCCGGCCTTCGTCGCCCCGCTCGAGCGCGACCACCCCCTGGCCGGCAAGGTGTGGCTGCCCGCCGCCGGACATTTCATTCCGGTAAAAGACCTTGTGACCATGGCGCGCGCCGCCGACGCGGTGCTGTTGGGCGAAACCCACGACAACCCCGACCATCACGCCTTGCAAGCGTGGATGCTGCACCGCCTGCTGGAGGGCGGCCGCCGTCCGCTGGTGGCGTTCGAGATGATGGATACCGGCCAGGAGCCGGCCTTGCGGCTGTACCTGGACACCAATCCCGGCGACGCCGCCGGGCTGGGGGCCGCACTCGACTGGAACAAGAACGGCTGGCCGGATTGGGCCATGTACCGCCCCATCGCCGAGGCGGCCCTGCACGCCGGTGCGCCCCTGGCCCCCGCCAACCTGCCGCGAGACAGCGTGCGTGCCATCGCGCGCGGCGAGACGCCCGACACCCTGCCGCCGCTGCCCGACGACCAGCGCGAGGTGATGGAACAGGAAATCCGCGCCGGCCATTGCCACATGCTGCCCGAAGCCGCCCTGCCCGGCATGGTGCGGGTGCAGCGCCAACGCGACGCGGTGATGGCCGAGGCATTGGCGCGCGGCATTCGCCAACAGGGACACGCGGTGCTGATCGCGGGCGCCGGCCATGTCCGCGCCGACCACGGTGTGCCGGCGCTGCTGGCCCGGCAGGTGCCGGCGCCCCGGGTATTGGCGCTGGCCTTTCTGGAGGTCAAGGCGGGGGAAACCGATCCGGCCGCCTATGGCGACCTTTTCCAAAGCCCGCGCGTTCCCTTCGACGCAGTATGGTTCACCCCGCGTGGCGAGCGCGAAGACCAGTGCGCGGCGCTGAAGCGGCACCTGGAAAAGAAGAAAGGTTCTTAACGCATTCGCGGGGAGGCGGGAAACGCACCACAGAGGCACAGAGACACAGAGGAAAAACAAAAGAGAAAATTATTTCTCCTTTTTTCCCTTCTCTGTGTCTCTGTGCCTCTGTGGTCATTCAAATTGCGTCCCAGCGGCACGATATCGGCCGCAAACTCTTACTCGCAGACGCTTTCCGAACGACCCGCAGAAACTTGACCGGACAGCAGTGGATTAAGCCCGGCGATGACGTTGAGGGCAAGGTCCCCGGAATTCCGTGATGAACCTTACTTTTTCCGGCTACCGTCCCGCCCAGTCGGGATCGATGATCTGGCGCGCCTTGCGGTCCTCAGCCAGCTTCTTCACATGGGCGAGGTTACGGGCCGCCACCTGGGCCGGGCCTTTGGCGCCATGGGCGGTGAACACCTCCAGCGCCTCTGACAGCACGTCCATGGCCAGCAACAGGTGGTTCACGCCGCCGCCGTGGCGGTCCAGCAGGAACAGGGCCGACCCCAGGGTGTTGCGGGTGGCGGCCCAGGCCAGCGGCGTGCGGTCGCGCGAGCGGACTTCCAGCACGCTTTGGCAGGCGTCGATGGCGCGCTTCAGCACCTCGGGGCTTTTCAGCTGATCGCCATAGACTTCCAGCACCTGGGCGATGATGTGCATCACCTCGGCCCAACGCTGGGGGGCCTCGGCACGGGTGTGCACCTGTAGTGCCGCCTGCAACGCCTGCAGCGCCTCGCGCAGCAATTCGCTGTCGCCGGTCAGCAGGTCCAGCCGATAGAGCGCCGCACCCAAACGGGTCTGCAGTGCCGCCCATTCCTGGGGCATGGCCGCCTTGCTGATGCTTTCAACCGCCGTCCGCCATTCCTTGACCGCCTCTTCCAGATGTTCGGCGGCGCGGTCCTTGATCCGCTCGGCCCGGGCGGTCAGGGCGGCGGCCAGATATTTGTGGATCAGGCCGGCTTCCCACGGCGGGTCCAGGCGGGGGTTCAGGCGCTTTTCGGCGGCGCGATAGGCGTTGACGGCGCGCTGGAACCATTCGCCCGCCTGCGAGGGCGGCACCACCATGGCGCAGGCGGCGGAAACATGGCCGTGCACCAATTGGGCGGTGCGCTGCTGCGGCATCGACCACGCCACCGGCGGCTTGGCGGCGATTACCTCGAGCGGCGGCGCGGCCAGCGGCAGCAGCCGGCGCAGGCCGGCGCGTTGGACCTGATTGGCGGGTTCCACCGCGCCCAGGATGGCGCCGTACAGCATGTTGAGCTGCGGCTCTTCCAGCTTGGCGGGGAATTCAAGCCGGCAGGCCGGGCCAAAGGTCGTCGGCCGTTCCTCGTCGGGCATGCCGGCGGTGGACAGGCGCAGGCGATAGCCGTCCTTGGTGATGTCGCCCCACACCAACAGGTCGGCATTCTCGGCGGCGACCGCATGGCGGGTGTTGGTGACCACGGCGGCCATCTGCGCCGGGTCGTCCATCACGTCCAATTGGAACGGGCGCGGCAGCGGCTTGACCTTCAGCGAGGACTTGCCGTCCAACAGCTTGAACAGCGCCTGCGAGGCGGCGCCGTCGGCGGTGTCGCCGTTCATGGCCGCCACCAGCACGGTGAACAGCGGCGCTTCGGTGGGCGTGGCGGCGGGCTGGGGCTGTTGCTGCTTGGGATCGGGCTGCGGCTTGGGCTGCAGCATCTTGGCGATGGCATCCAGCAGGCGCGCCAAGCCACCCGGCGCCGCCGGCTGTTGTTGCGGCGACGCTTCCTCGGCCTGGACCGCGGGCAGGGGCGCTTCCTTGTGGCGGGGCGG
>DATGXU010000029.1:0-1648 GCA_035298685.1 Magnetospirillum sp.
CAAGGCGGTCATCGGTACCAAGTGACAGAGTCGGAACACTAGCCCGGATCATTCATGGTTGGGCTTTGTGCGGCACGGCGAATCTGTTTTTTTTCGCGTAAAAGTCGTGCGTCGGGGTGGCGTCCGGGACGCGGGCCTTCAGGGTTTGTCGGGTTTCGGGAGCGGGCTTCTGATGGGGCACGACGCCCCATCGGTCAAGGCGGGCGGGCCGCGAGAGCGGTTGCCAAGCTGGCGATGGCGCGCTGATGGGCGAAGGCGGTCGGCAGCGCGACGGTGATCCGGGACGCTCTCTCGGTGACCCGGGCGGCGACCTTAATCAGGCCGAGACGGATCGTGTCGAACTGGGCGTCGCGCCAGAACGACCCCTCCGGCGCCAGGGCGCGCAGGCCCTGCATCAGCCAGTAGGCGGCGGTATGGATCAGCAGACGGAATTGGTTGGCGGTCGCGCGTGAGCAGGAGGTGCGGTCGGAAGCCAAATGAAGCTTGTGGGCCTTGATCAAATTCTCGGCCTGACCGCGCGCGCAGTACAGCTTTTCGTACAGCACATGCTCGAGGCCCTTGAGATTGGTGACGATGAAGCGGGTGTCCACGCCCAGATCGGAGGCTTCGATGCGGGCGATGACCCGGCGTTCGGTATTCCAGCTCTTGGCACCGTAGCGGAATTCCCCATAGCGCCGGACCTTGTCCAGGTCCGGGCAGGCGTCCCAGTCCAGCAGGGTGCGGGTCACGTCGCCGTGGACCAGGCGCGTCAGCACGGCGTTGCCCGCCAGACCGAAGACATAGCCGACCCGCTGGCGCTCGCACCACGCCATCGCCTCGGGCCGCCCGTAGTGGCTGTCGCCGCGGATGACGATGTCGACCGTGGGCCAGCGGGCGCGCAGGTGGCGCACGACATGGCGCAGCACCAAGGCGACCTCCTGGCCGCTCGGCGTCTTGCCGGGACGCAGGAACACCGCCACCGGCTTGCCCGTCGTCGCCTCGTCGATGTGGATCGGCATGAAGCAGTGGCTGTCGTGGTGGGCGTTGAACAACGCCAACTGCTGGCCGCCGTAGGTGCGGTCCTCGGTGTCGTCGATGTCGAGGACGAGGCGCCGCGGCGTCCGCTCGAAGCTGTCGCAGAACAGCGTCAGCATGGCCGCCATCATCCGCTTGAGCGCCACCGGGCCGGGCAGGTTCTCCAGCCGCGTCATCGTTGGCTGAGAACACAGATCACCGCCGCTCTCGGGCAGGCGGCCGACCGCCATCTTGAACACCGGGTCGCTGCGCAAGGCGTCGCAGTCGTTGGCGTCGGCATAGCCCGCGGCAATCGCCAGAGCGCGAAAGCGGATCATCTCCGCCAGCCCATGAACGATCCGCTCCGGCGCGCGCGGGTCTTCCAGGCACTGGGCCAGCCGCTCGGCCACCCGCAGGCGGCGTTCCACTTCCGCCAGCAACAGAACGCCGCCATCCGACGACAGCCGTCCGCCATCGAAACGCGCCACCACAGGCTTCCGCTGAATCGGTGACAGGCCGGGGAGCGGAAGGGTAGGATCAACTTCGGCGGGCATGGCGCTCCGGAGCGGCAGATTCGGCTTCAGCAATCGAATCTTACGCCTTTCCAAGGGCTTGCACTATGCCCGCCAACCCTTGGTGAATTTTCCAGGCTAGG
>DATGXU010000030.1:0-16768 GCA_035298685.1 Magnetospirillum sp.
TCTGCGCGGCTTTGTCAAACTTCCTCGCTGGTTTCCCGCGCCAGCCGGACCATCTCGCGCAACATCCGCATTTCCTCCAAATGGTCCCGGCTTCGCATCCCGTGCCGAAGGGCGTTCTCGGCACAGGCGGCCTTGCCCGCCTCAGTGGTCGGGCCGGTGGAGTGCTCCCACGGTTTCCAGTTGCGGATCAGTTCCGCTTGCCGTGCCCGCCGTTCCGGTGTCCAGCCATTCGCCATAGGGTTCGCACTCCAATAGTCTGTTCGATTGATTGTCCAAAATCTTCTCGCGCGCGGGCGCGCGTCCTGGTCCCGAAATGCCGTTGTTCACCTGTTGCGGGCCGTGGGCGATGTTGGCTTGCTTCACGAACGCCACCGGCTGGGGGTTCTTGATCTCGGCCAGGGTTTGAAGGGTGGCGCGGCATTGCGCCTGCGCCTTCAGGGCGAGGCGAATGTATTTCTCGGTCGCCTCCAGATGCTGGCCCATGTTCAGTGCCGCACGGCGGGCCAATTCCGTAAAGATGGCATCCAAAGCGACGGCTTGCGCGGTCAAGGTGGCATCCACCTCGGACAGGTCGCCGGACTGCACCTTCTTGGCCTTGCCGCGCATGACCAAGATGGATTCCGTCATGTCGATATCGCCCAACGTGCCTCGCATGAAGGCGCGGGCGGTGTAGGCATTACCCAGCGTGGGCGATAGGGCGAGTTCTGCCATTTGGCGTTCGGGCGATTGCCCCTCTTTGGCCGGCACCTTCACCACGCTCGAGTCCGTTGTTTTGGTCGGCGCGGCCTTGGCCGTGGTCTTCTTCGCCATGGGTTATGTCCTCTCATTGGTGGCGGTGGGCGGGATGGCAATGCCAGCCTCGGCCAGTGCCCGCCGGGCTTGTTCAAGGCGATGGACGTTGAAGGGCTGAATGCAGCCGTGGTGCAACCAAACATGCCCGCCACCGGGCCGGAGAACCGGAACGGCGGCATCCCCCAACGGATTGCCGCACACCGGGCAACCGTCGCCGGTGGTGGCGGGCGGCGGGATCAGGTTGCACCAATGGGCCACGCTGCATTCCCAGGCCCGCGCTTCGGCCTCGGGGCGTGGCAATCCGCCGTCATATTCAGCAATGGCGGCGCGTTCGTCATAGAACGCGCGCCAATCATCGGCATTCCAATCCACACCGGCGGCAGGATCACAAGCCGGTGTTCCGGGTGTTCCGGGTGTTCCAATGCCCGGAGAATGGCGGTTTTCTGCCATTTTCTGCGGAACACCTTGGACACCTTGCGTGGTGGCAGGTGTTCCATTCCCAGGCACCAGCGAAATGGCGGGTTTCTGCGGTTCTCCGGTCGATGGAACACCGGAGACACCCTGGAACACCTGTTTTGCGTCATTGGTCAAAGCGAAGCGGGCAAAGCGGTTCATCATTCGCCCCCTTCGGCCAGGATGTCGGCGGTCAGGCAATAGACCCGCACCCGCTCATATCCGGGGATGCGGACACGTTCTAGCCGGGAGGATTTGGCGTCGGCGCCGGGAACCAACAATCGGCGGGCAATCAAATCCTTGGCGGTGGCGCGGGCGTCCAGGCCCTTGCACACCTCATTGGTCCAAGCCTCGGGCAGTACCAGATATTCCCACCGGCCGCTGTCATCCTTGCGGCGGAAACCCACGCGGTTGATGGTCTTTGTCTCTGCCTCGGGATAATCGCCGGTGCCGATGGGCTGAAAGCGGGACAAACCGTGCGCCTCGATAAAGGCGCGCACCTGCCGCAAACCGGACTCGGTTTCTGCCGAACCGATACCACCGCGCCGGTCCAGCCAAGCCTTGAAGCAGATGGCGGCGGCGCGGCTGGCCTCGCCATCGGGCCACGGCAACAGCCCGATACCCGTTGCCAATTCCCCGGCCGCCGCCGCCAACGCAAAGCGGGCGGAAACGCGGGAAACCTGCCCATCGGCGCCGGGCGGCAGGTGGTGCGCCTCCCATGACGCCTTTTCGGCTTTCAGGGCATCCACCAGCGCCGGGAGGTCGGCGGTAATCCGTTCCAGCAAGAACCGGATGGCGTGGCCCCGGTGCCGTTCCGTGGCGCTACGCAGATGGCGGGCCAGCGCATCGCCACCGGAAAAGCCGTGCAACGTGTCGAACAGCTTGTGACCGGCCCCGGCATCGGCGGGTATTTCGATTAGGCGCACCGCCTGCCCGGCCTTGGCCTTCTTGCCCGCCTCCCCGATCTTGTCGGCCAAGCCCACTTCGCCGGTGGACAGAAAGGCCAGGCGCCACGTTGCCACCGGCTTGTTGGTGCTATCCTTGCGCATCCGTCCTTTGCCCTGGCCGTTGCCCAGCATATAGGCCATGGCATCGGCGGCGCGGCCGTCCACCTGGGAAAGCTCATCCAACAGCAACAAGCCATCATTGGCGGCGCGGGCCAGCCCTTCGGCCGAATTGTCGGTGGTGCGCCACGAATGGATGGGCACGCCCACCGCACTTGACGCCACATGCAAGGCGGTGGTCTTGCCGCCGGAGGATGCGCCACAGAAATGGAAGCCGTGGCTGTCCTCGCCCACCAGCTTCAACAGCGGGCCGACAAAGGCGATGGACAGGGCCAAGGCAAGGCGTGAATTGCCCACCGCATAGGTCGCAACTTCCTTTTGCCACCCCTCCAAGGTTCCCAGGCAATCAAAGTCCGGCACTGCGCCGATGGTCTGCAAAATGACGCGCTCCCCGCCGGTGTTGCCATAGACTTTGCCGGGAGTGACATAGGCGCCACCATGCCAACCGGTGGTTTCGACACAGCGGGCGCGGGCGTCGGTGCGGGCCTCTAGGAGGTAGTGATTGAGGAGGCTGCGGCCCTTTGCGCTGGGATTAACCATCAACCCACCGGCCAGCAGGCGGGCGCGCACTTCGGACCCATCGCCGGCCAATAATTGGCGCGGCATGGCCCATTGATGTTCGCGGCCGTCATTGTCGGTCCAGGCGATCAGCACGCCCCAATCATCGCCATGGGCGTTGCGGGTTTCCGCCTCGATCTTGAACCAGCCGGAAACATGGATGGCGGGCTTTTCGGGATCGTCCGGCACGAACCACAGGCCATTCTTGCTCATGCGGAAGCCGGTGGGGGCGTCAATCTCGGTTGGCGCGGGCGGCGGGGTTTCGACCGGCGGGGCATCCATCAACAGCGTGCGCAAGCCGTCCTCGGTCCAGCCTTCGGGCAGGGTGTCGGCCAAATCCCATTTCTCGGGGAAGGCATCGGGCACCGTCACCACTGCCACCGATTCGGCACCGGCGGCGATGGCGAGGCGGGCCACGTCGGCAGCATAGGCCCGGCCTTCCTCGTCATGGTCGGGCCAGATCACCACGCGGCGCCCGGCCAAGGGCGACCAATCGGCCTTCCCCGCCGACTTGGCCCCGTTGGGGCTGGTGGTGGCGATGTGGTCGGGGAACAGCATGCCGGCGGCATTGGCGGCCTTCTCGCCTTCGCAGACAATGACGGGCGCGGCGGCGCGCTCGGCCAACCGATCCAAGCCATAGAGCGGGCGGGGTTTGGGCAAGCCTTTCCAACGCCATTCGCAGCGGCCGTCCGGGTGCTCGCAATAGGTCAGGGGCAGAAACTCCTTGCGGCCGTCCGCGAGGTCGAACCGGCAGATCACGCAAAGCCGTTGGCCGGTCCTGTTGCGGTAGACCCAAAAGGCGGCGGGCTTGCCCAGGGAGTGGGGCGGAATGTTCCCGCGCACCTCGTCGGGCACCGGGAAAATGGGCCGCCAATCGGTGTGCGGTTCGGCGGCGCTGGTGGCCTCTGCCTCGTCCAGCGGGCGGAACGGATCATCCGGGGGCATGTCAGTCATGGCGCACCCCCAGCATATCGGCCAGCCGCTTTGCGGTTTCGCCCATGGGCAAGCCGGTCAGATAGGCCACCAGGGAAACCGGATCGTTGCCGCTGTCGCCGGTGGCGAAGTCGGACCACAGGCCGGAACGGACATTGACCTTGAAGCTACCGGGGCGGCGGTCGGCGCGGCGGGGATTGCGCCCGGTCCATTCGCCCCCACGGATGGCGCCACCGGGGGCAAAGCGGTTCAGCAGGGCCGGCAATGCCGACAACGCGGCGGCATTGATGGCGCCGAAGTCGATGCGTGCGGGCTTCATGCGGCACCGCCTTTCCCGTCCCAGCGGTGCATGGCGGCGGCGGCATAGCGCAACACGCCATCGGGGAACGTCAGGTGGGACGTAAGCCGCTTCAACGCTTGGGCGGCGCCAAGGGCGTAGTCGGTTTCCGCATCCATTCCCAGGCATTCGCGCATGGCGGCCAGGAAGCCTTGGGCGGCATGGTGGGGAACCAGAACGCAAACGCCTTCGGCCGTGGCGACGGTGTGCGACTCTTCGGGCCAACGGGCGCGAAGTCGCTGGACGAAATCGGCCTTCAGGTCATCGGGCAGGGGGAAGGCGTTCAGCAGGTCGCCCCAGCACACCCAATGAAGATCGGGCCGCCCATCGGTCAAGGGCGAGCGGAACAGCCGCACGGGATGGGCGTTGACGGTGGCGGTGTGGATGGGCTGGATCATCGCGGCGCCCCCATCAGCGGGGCCAGCGAGCCAACGGTTTCAACGGTCGGGGCGACGGTGGTACAATCGGCGCATTCCAGCTTGCCGAAGTTACCGGCCCGCGCGGGGGTGACGGCCCCCGCCGGGTCTTTCCATGCGGTCGCCATGGATCAGGCCACCCGCGCCTTTTCGCTGGTGCTGAAGCGCGTGCGCGCATCGGCCCAGGCGTCGAGGTCTTCCAGCTGGTAACAGACGATCTTGCCCAGCTTACAGTATTTTGGCCCGTAGCCGGTGAGCCTGTATTTCTCAAGGGTGGATTTGGAAAGGCCAAGATAGGCGGCGGCCTCCGGGGTGCGGAGGCGGCGCTTATGGTGTTCGGCGATATGCATTGTAGGCCCTCATCGTGGTAAGCCGTGCGGCAACGAGGGCAATGTTGGTGCTGGAAAGGCCGTAAATCAGCCGGCAAAAGCCAGAAATAGCCAGAATTAGCTCAGGCGAATTGCAAATCAGACCTTCTCATCATTCCTTATGTCTGACAGATAGCTGTGATAAGCCCTCCTAACCTTATTTAACGGCTGTGTTACCTTGTCCTGAAGGGTCGTGCGGCTAGGTGGTTCACGATTGTAGATATGTTCGTAGGCAAGTTGGATTTGATATATTAAATCGTCGGCTGAATCAATCTCGCCCTTGTCTTCTAGAATAACAGCAGCAAGAGCTATGAGGTCGTCATCGGCAAATTTCGTCTTACGGCCCCTCTTGCTGTGCTTCTGAACATCATCCGTCAAAGATGGCGTATTTATATATTGCAATTCCTTCCCATGCTTCGACGGAAAGCAAGTGAAGAGTTTTTCCGTCGAGAGGGAAACTTCTGTGTATTGGAATTCGCGGGTAAGAGGAGATTCCGGGTAGGGAACTACAATGCTGTTCGTGGATATTCGAAGGCCTGCGATGCCCGCTCTTACAATGTGATCCAGGGGAATTTCCATGGCCTCCCCAGGCTCTTCAGAGGTTAACGTTTCATTGTCCTTATCAAAAAAAATTTCGTTTCTCCCAGGGCGCCCGCGTGCGCCTAGCGTTCCATCTGCCAACTTCGCGTGAAGCTGGTTCATGCATAGGCGGTCAAGGTTTTCCTTGTGAAACGTAAGTAAAGCTGACATTTGCGCCGCGCGGTCGTAGTCATTTGGCTCATAGAGTTGGCCTGGGAAAACGTCCCTTGCTATCCAAAGATAAGCCTCTTTGAGTGAACAGGTCTGTTTTACCGGCTTGTCTTCACTAAGCAGTGGCATCGCACCCCCGTAGGCGCCCGCAAATGGTCGGCGGGGAAGCGCGGTGCGGTGTCCGTGCTTGTCGGGTGCCCCCTATCCCCGCCGAAGGCAGATCATGCCCGCATGGGCACGACGTTTGACGCTTCCTCTTCCCCAGCCACCAGCCGGGCCACATGGCGGCCCCAGGCTTCCAGGGCGGCTTGGCGCTCGGGAAGATACTCGAACCTATTGTATATGCCTGCCACGCCTTGCAAAGCCTTTGGGTTGTGGTTCAGCACCTTTTCCACGATGTGCGGGGCGATGCCCAAACGGGCGGCGCCGGTGGCGAGCGTGCGGCGCAGATCGTGGAAGGTCCAAGGCGGCATGGGGGCGGTATCGGTTCCGGCAGCGTCGGCGCGGGCCTTGGCGATGGCTTTGTCGATGTGGGTCTTGGCCTTGGAGAATCCGGAAACCGGGGCGTGGCCGGTGGTGGTGAACAGATAGGGGCTTGGCTTGGTGGCCTTGCCGCTTTCGTCGGTGGTGTCGATGCGGGGCAGGGCGTCCAGCACGGCTTGCGCTTGCGGTGAAATGTGGACGATGTGCGCCTTGCCGTTCTTGGCCCGTTCGGCGGCAATGGTCCACAGCCCATCGGGCGACAACTCGCGCCATTCGGCCTCGCCCACCTCGCGCAACCGCTGCCCGGTCAGGATCAGAATTTTGACCATGGGGCCGAACGGGGCGCCGACGGCTTCCGCTGCCTTCCACACTTCCACAAGCTCGCCATCGTCCAGCACCCGATCACGGGGCACATAGGCGGCATCCACGCTGGCCGAAGCCACCGGGTTATCAGCAAGGCGGTAGGTCTTGGGGCGGGCGCGCAAGAACTCGAACAGGCCGTGAAGATGCTTGCGAAATTCGCGGGCGGCGCCGGGAAGGTTGGCGGCTATCAGGTCATCAACAGCGGCTTGAATGTCCTCCGAGTGAATTTCATTGGCCTGCCGGTCCAGCCATTCGGCGGGGATTTTGGCGTGTAATAGGCTTTCGACGGCGCGGGCCTTGACCAGTTTGCCCCGGACACGGCGGGCAAGGAAGTCCTCCAAGCCGTTACGGAACGTGCCCTTTTGTCGGGCTTCCTCTTCCTTGCGGCGATCCTCTTCACTTTGGCGTTCGGCGCGCTCCAGTTCGGCGGGGTCTTTGCGTTCGTCCACCAGCTTCAACAGCTTGTCGGCGCGGTCGCGGGCCTTTTCGGGTGTCCAGGGGCTACCGTGTTCGCCAATGGTGTAGCGGCGGGGGGCCGTCTTGTTCAGCGGCTTGCCCGGTTCCGGCATCCGGTACTGGATCAGGTAGACCTTGCGGCCGGCGCTGGTGACTTTGAGGCCGAAGCCCTTTAGCTCGGTGTCCCAGATGAACAGGTCGCGGTCGCCCTTCTTGGCGGCATCCACCGTTCTCTTGGTCAGCTTGTCCCGCATGGCGGCGGCCCTTCCAGCAATCACTTAGCAATCACGCTGGATCAAATTCTAGGAGGGTGCCTGAAACGGGATGCAACGCAACCGCCTGGAAAACCAGCGGTTTTCATACTAGCGGAAATCAGTGGAAACACAATATGGGGTTAGTGCTGCCCTTGGTAAGGGTAAGGTCGATGGTTCGATTCCATTCGGCAGCACCATTTTTCTCCTGAGAATTCAGGACGTTAGGCCGGGCCAGAAGCCCGGCCTTTTTGTTGCTTGCTGCGGAACGTTCAAGGAACGTGTCAATGTGCGGGCACGTTTTTGACACGCGGTTTTTGGCGGTGTTCCCGCTTCGGGCCACCTGACTCCCCGCCAAAGCGGGCGACACGTCTACATGACCGTTTCTGACACCCGCCCGTGGCAGCCTTAGGCCATGATCACCCAGCGCATCCCCATCCCGAGGTTGACGTGCAGCACGCTGCGCGGTGGCGGAGCGTGCCGCCCTCTTGGCCGGAACACGACATCGCGTGACCATGGTGGAGATTTTGGCCGAGGAACGGGGGCATGATGCGTGGTTGCGGACTGTGTCTGCTCGCCTTCTTGGCCGCCGTGCCGGTATACGCGTGATGTGCCGGATTATCGCCGCGATAAGGTGCGTTCCCTTCCCATCGGGGACGGGCAGGTGGTTACTGGCAGCAAGCTCCGGAAAATGTAACCGGCCAGCCGGGCGGCATGCGGCACCTCCGTTTCGGAATGGGGATGCGCATCAAGGAATGAGGCTCCAGAACGAAGCCTTCCTAGCATGCTCCCGGCGTAGCCTGGCGGCATAATCGTCGTGCGGTTCGAAGGCCCCGAAATCGTGGATGGCCGACGACAGGCTGGAGCATTCCAGGAAATGGCGGGCGGTGTGCTTGTACCGGCTCGATCGGCTGTGCGTCAGGGCGAAGTCGATCAGCGCCCGCAGCACCAGCGTCGCCGCAAGAGGATGCTTGGCCGCAAGCGTATCGGCTGCCCGGGGCAGAAACTCGTACTGGTCCCCGTCCAGTTCCGCCGCGCGCTGGATAACGAGGTTGGCGGCTCGATCCAGGGCGGGCCAGGAGACGAGGAAGAACAACGCCTGCGTCAGGCTCCGCGAGCGTTGGGCATAGTCGAGCGCCTTTTCCTCGGCCTCGACATCGTCGAAATCCGGCAGCCGCTTCAGATAGGCCCGAAGATGGTCCGTTGACAGGGAGCGCTCGAAACAGCCCCAACGCGCGGTCTGAGCCTCCTCGGGGCGTCCGAGGGCGTCAAGGGCTTCAATCCGCGCATCCTCCCATGCGAAGTCCGGCCAGTCCCAGCTATCGGATTTCCGATGCTCGGCCGCATCGATGACGGCCAGCGCCTCTTCGGCCCGCCCCGCCGCCAGGAGCCGCTTGCCAATTTCGGCGGCGATCTTGGGAACCTTGCGGGTCTTTTCATCGTACTGGCCGATGAAGGCATCCACATCCCCCTGGGCATCGGCGATGTCCTGCATCGCCAAGCTGACGGTGCTCAGCCGGGAGCGTTCGGCGATCTCGTCAGCGTAGATCGTTCCACCGGATCCCCAGCCGACAGCTTGCCGATCCTTGTCGGCCGGCCGTTTCACCGGCTGATTGGACAGCGCGATCATGCGTTGCTTCAGGTGTTCCAGGCCGCTCGGGCCGAGCGCGGGAGCGGCGATGCCGATCAGGTCGTCGTATTGGCCGTAATCGTTCACGACCAGGGCGTCATAAACCCGGTCGGCAAAGGCGATTGGATCGACCTTGGCCTGGACGGCGACGTCGCCAATGTCCCGGCAGGCGTCATGGAACACGTCAATGATGGTGCCGCTGCCGTCGTCGCTGCGTTCGAAGAGGGACGTGGCCAGGGCCATGAACCGCCAGAGGAGTTCGAGCGCCTCTCCGGAATCCGCCTTCGCCACCTTCTCGATAATGGCCCGCCGCTGGTTTTCAAGGTCGCCGACAATGGCCCGGACACCGCGCCAGTCGATGAAAGACTGTGAGCGGGCGATCGAGGACAGTCGCTTGCGAACCTCCTTGGCCAGATCGCCTGGACTCTGGGCACCGGCCAGTTCCATCCGCAGGCGCCGTTTCGCCGCAGCATCCCCCGTGCTGATCTCGATCAGAAGTTCGGCCAGACGCTCGGCCCCCAGGGACACCAGGTTCTTGGCGTTGAGGGTTGTCTTCGAGGCCACTGCACACACCCTTCGCGGTCGATCATCCGTTCAGAATAGCAAGCACGCCCCGGCTCCCAAACCCACTTGCGATGGTGTGGCAATTGTCGATAGGCCGTATCCCCAATCCATAGGCGATCGGCTATAGATTGATTTTATTGCCGTCCGGCTATAAATTGGGATTACCGTCGAACGGCGATAAGGGCGAGAGAGTCACATGCTGATCAAGACACCCACTGATATCGGCGCACTGATCAAGGATGCGCGGCTCAAGGCTGGCCTGTCGCAGCACGATCTGGCCCAAATGCTGAAGACCTCCCAGGGGTGGGTTTCCGAGATCGAGCGTGGGAAGCCCACGGCGGAATTGGGCATGGTACTGAAGGCGATCAATGCCCTCGGCATCAACCTCGACTCGCGCCCGGCTGGTGGCCAGCGCAGCACGACCAGGCCGCGTGTCGGCATTGCTGCCGTCCTTGACCGAACGAAGGGGCCGGTTCAGTGAGCAATATCCTCCATGTGCTGGTTGCCGATGTGAAGGTCGGCGAGGTGACGCAAGACGAGAACGGCCGGCTCACCTTTGCATACGACGCGGCCTACCAGAATGGGGACGAGCAGATTCCGCTGTCGCTCTCGATGCCTCTGGCGCTGCAGAAGCACGGCGACAAGACCATCAGCCCCTGGATGTGGAATCTGCTGCCTGACAACGAGCAAACCCTGGATCGATGGGGAAAGCGGTTCAACTGCTCCCCCCGTAGCGCCTTCGCCCTGCTGCAGGGCGTCGGCGAGGATTGCGCCGGCGCCGTCCAGTTCCTGACCGACGACAAGTTCGATACCCCGGTCCATTCCGATCAGATCACCTGGCTGAGTGATGCAGACGTCGGAACCCGCCTGAGGGAACTGCGCGACGATATCGCCGCCGGCCGTCGTCGCAGCGATCACGGTCAGTTCAGCTTGGCTGGCGCCCAGGCCAAGACGGCCTTCTACCGCGATCCGGTCTCCGGTCGTTGGGGGGTGCCAGAGGGACGCATTCCCACCACCCACATCCTCAAGCCGCCAATTCCGGAGTTCAAAGGGCACACCGAGATAGGCACGCGCCTCGACGGTCTGCGGCGGGTGTACGGGGCCGAGGCAATGGAAGGGAGGAATGCCCGTTAGGCCATGTCCCCATAAAATGGCCTAACTGGCGGATTGACCTGTCCTGACACGCCTTTGATACCGCCCGGCCGATGAACTGATCCGTCGGCTCAGTTCATGCCGAGACGGTGGGGCTCAGGAGCCGCTCGGGCTTGCCTAGTGCGGTCAGGAGCAAGCCCCACCCCTGAAATCTGTTGCTCGGACATTGGCGGGATTCGCGTCACTCCGGTTCGAAAACCAAGGGGCTTTCGCCTTTTCAGGGCCTCTATTCCCTGTTTCCGGAAGGTTTTGGCTGGTCGTCCGTCCCGCTGGCTGCCGCCAGGATGGCCAGTGCTTCTTTTCGCCGGCGGTCCGCCAGTGCTTCGGCACCCTGTGCGGCCGCCTGTTCGCCGAGAGCGTAGGCGAGGAATTCCGGAAGCCGTCTGATCACGCCACGGCCGCCCCAGCCGCCGTCGCGGATTTCGTTGGGGAACACCCAGACCCTGGGGGCGACGTCGTCGAAAGCAGTCCCCTCGGCGCGCGCCACGGCTTGCGTTACCTCGCGGACGATGTTCGCCCGCCGGGCGTCGTCATACAGGCCCTCCATCACCGAGGCCACGAAGCGGTAGCGGGGCGAGGTGGCCGGGGCGCCACCCACGTAGATGGCCGCCGGGCGGTGCAGGAAGACAAGGCTTACCGCGCGGGCCCTCTCGTTGGCGGGATCGATGCCCTCGTTCCGCATCAGAAGATCGGTCAGTTCCCGCAACAGGGTGGCTTCGGCTTCGGGCGCAAGCGCGCCTTGGGGAATGAAAGCGTCAAGCATCGGCATTGCCTTAATCTCCAGTCGTTCAGGTGCTTGGCCGAGGTTAGGTCTTAACGCCCGCGCGCAGGAGTGGCAGGATTGCCATTTTCAAAGGGTATCCGGACATCCGCCATGACGATGGTTCGCATTTGGGTGCATGACGGCATCTTGGCCTCGGGTGTCTCGGGGCCGATCGATGTGCTTGCGGCGGCAAACGTGCTTGCCGGCAAGGGCGCCCCGACAAATCCGCACTTCGAATGGCGGGTGGAATCGTTGGATGGCCATTCGGTCCGCGCGGCCTCCGGGCAGATGATCGCCGTCGACGGCCGCATCGATCCGGCGGCACAATCCGACGTGGTTGTGGTGACGGCGCCGTTCGTGGCCGACATGGATGCGTTCATCGCCCGTGGCGACCGCCTGCGCGCCCTGTCCGCCGCGCTGCTGCGCCAGCACCGGGGCGGGGCGGTCGTCGCCGCCTATTGCACGGGGAGCTATTTGCTTGCCGAGGCCGGCCTGCTCGATGGCCGCGTCGCCACAACCCATTGGCAGCGCGCTGCCGATTTCGCCCGCCGCTACCCAAGGGTTCAGCTTCGCGCCGGTGAAATCCTTACCGAGCAGGACGGCATCCTGTGCGGCGGCGCGGTGACCTCGTTCCTCGATCTGGCGGTCAGGCTGGTCGAGAAATTTGCCGGGGCTCAGCTGGCATCGGTGACGGCCAAAACGCTGTTGATCGACGCCGGGCGGGTTTCGCAAGCCTCGTACGCCAGCTTGATCAGCCAGCACGGGCATGCGGACCCACTGGTCGCCCGAGCCCAGCGGCGCATGGAGGATGCCCTTTGCCAGCCTTTCCGCCTGGCCGAGCTGGCGGCGCATTTGGCGGTCAGCGAGCGCACCCTTAGCCGGCGCTTCCAACAGGCGGTGCGGATGCCGCCCCTGGAATACCTGCAAAGGCTTCGGGTCGAGGTGGCCAAGAAGCTGTTGGAGACCACCGGAATCTGCCTGGAGGAGGTGAGCGAGCGCGTCGGCTATTCGGACCCGAGCACGTTCCGCCAGTTGTTCCGGCGTCTGACCGGCCTCACTCCCCGTGAGTACCGGCTGCGGTTCTCGGTGCTGCGCGGCCAACCGAACCCGTCCGCTGGCGCGTCCTCGCCCCAACCGCATTGGACGGACCCCGCGCCCCGGCTATAGTGCCGCACCCTGATGACAGACCGGACCCCGACAGTGAGCCATACCCCCATCGCGCAGCCGGAAGGCAAGGCCTTCCATGGGCTGGAACTGCTGCGGTTCCTGTGCGCGCTTGCGATCATCGTCTGGCACTACCAGCATTTCTTCCTTGTGGACGGTGCCGCCATACCGGGGTTCGACCGCTCGCTTCAGCCGCTTTATGGGCTGTTCTGGCTTCCCTATAACTGGGGCAATTTCGCGGTCGAGGTTTTCTGGGGCATTTCCGGCTTCATCTTTTTCTGGAAATACGCCGACGCCATCCATGATGGCCGGGTCGGCGGCGGCAAGTTCTTCAGCCTGCGCTTTTCCCGCCTGTATCCCCTGCACATCGCCACCCTGGCCCTGGTGGCCGGGCTGCAATGGATGTATGCCCAGGGGCACGGCGGCTCTTTCATCTATGATTACAACGACCTGCGCCATCTGCTGCTGCATTTGGCGTTCGCCTCGGATTGGGGCTTTCATAAAGGCCTGTCCTTCAACGGCCCGGTTTGGAGCGTGTCGCTGGAGGTTCTGGCCTATGCCGCGTTCTATGTGATCGCCAGGCGTTGGCACTTCACCGGCCGATCGATGGCCGTGATCATCCTCACCCTGGTTCTGGCGAAAATCCTGCTGCCCTGGATCAAGGACCCGGTGTTCTGCCTGCTCTATTTCTTCGTGGGGGGTGGCGCGTTCCTGATCATCCGGCAGTCCCAGCGGCACCGTCATCTCTTGTTCGCCGTCACCTGGGTGACCACCGCGATGCTGATTTTCTGGAACTGGAAAACCGACGGCAAGGTCCACACGGTGCTTTGGGTTTCCATCACCCTGTTCTCGCTGGCGGCCTTTGTCCTGCTGGGCGAGCGCGTCACGGCGCGAAAAGCCAAATCCGCTTTCTCGTTTCTGGGCGGGCTGACGTATTCGTCGTACATGATCCACTTCCCTCTCCAGCTGGCCGCCGTGACCATCGGCGACCGCGTGGGGGTGGGGCGCGACGTCTATTATCTTCCGCTGGTGTTCACCGGTTTCCTGATCGCCACCTTCGCCCTGGCGGCGGCGTCCTACGTCTGGTTCGAACGCCCCATGCAGCAATGGCTGCGGCGCCGCATGAGCGGACGCCGGGCACAGCCCGGCGCCCCTTGACGCCGAAGGTCGGTCAGGTCGGCGCGGGGCCGCCGCGCAGTTGGCGCGACAGCCGGGCCTGATCGAAATCGGCCATGTCGTTGTTGCGGATGAGGGCTCTCAGCGCGCTGACATAGTTGCGGCCGGCTTCGGAATACCCTTGCAGGGTCCCGGCCAGCGCGTGGCCGTCGAGCGGCCGGCCGGCATGGCGCGCCTTGGCCCGCGCGCGCCGGAATTCGGCATAGGTGGCGCCGGTGTTCAGGTTGTGGACATAGGCGCGCACCGCCTCGTTCAGGGTGTCGAAGCGGCGCATGCCGTTGTCGGAGCCGGCGGCGATCTGCCCGAACAGGTTCTGCGAACGGCGCGCCAGGGTCGAGGTGCCCCAGCCGGTTTCGATGGCCGCCTGGGCCAAGGCCAGCGACGGCGGGATCTGATCCACGCGCGCCATCAACGATCCATGGTCGCGGGGGCTGGTGCCGTAGCGTTCGGCCAGATCGGCCAGCCAGGCTTCGTCGCGGGGGCGGACCGCGCTGTGTCGTGCCTTGCGGCCAAGGATGTCGACCAGCCGGGCGCGGTCGCGGGCGATTTCTGCGTTGATCACCAGGATCTGCGGCAACAACAGCTCCTGAAACACCTCTTTGCGGGCTTCGGCGTCGGGCATGTTGCGGATGTCCTGGGGCACGCGGTCCAGCAGCACCGGCGGAACATCCGCCGTGCCGCCGCGCACGTCTTCCAGCTCGTATCCGATCCGCTTGAACGCCTTGTCCAGGCGGGCGGCGTGCGCCACCTCGGACTTCGACAGGGTGATCGCATCCTGCTGGGGCGCGGCGTCGACGGCTTCCACGGGGGCGGCCGGCGGCGGAGTGGGCGTAGCTTGCACGAGATAGGCGGACGTGCCCGCGCACGGCAGTGCAATCAGGGCGGCCAATCCCAGCCAGCGAAATTTTCCGAAGTTCACCATAAGCAGTAGCACGAGTGCTATTCCGGCCCCCCGGCGCGGAACGGCGCGTCCTCCTTGATCAGTTTCATCAAATTCGATTAGAGGCATCGAATTATCGAAAGGATATATGGTGCATGCGGGTGGCGTCAATCCCCCTGTGCCATCCGCCCCAGGCAAACGAAAAATTGTGCCCGTCAGCAGTGAAGTGCCGTGTCATCGAACGCCTGGAACAAACAAAGAACTTTTTTATTGCATCAGCAATAGGGTGGGCGGATATAAGGGCATGACTTCATCTTTAGGATATATGTCTCACCCTATCTCAACTCATATGCTGGCGGTCATTAACTGATACATTGCTGATTCCAAGTATTAATGTCGAATTAAATGGAAATAAGTTCAAATACTCAGTGGCTGTGCGGGGCGGAAACTCAATTATAAACCCGGCGGACAACCCTTTCCCCATTCAAAAGGCCGCTGTATATTGCGGCTGCGTGTTCGCCGCATCCTTCGCCAAACCGGTCAAGGCAAGAACCGTAGCGGCTTCGGCGGTCGGCTACGGCCAGCGGTATTAGATAAGTGAATGGATTTTTGCGCAAAAATACTTTGCCGTCCCGGCCAGAGGGTTAATGTAAATGCTTGTCGCCTCCTATACTTCGGTGCGTTCGTTTTCTGGCGTGTTGTCCTCATTGGCTGAGGAAGGTGGCAAAATAGTGGCGGCCATCGTCCGCCGGCACCTGGCTTTCGTTGCCGCGACCTTGCTTTTGGTTGCGCCCGCCTTGGGATTTGCCGCCGATCAGCCGGCGGCGGAGCAGAAAAAGGTGTCCATCGCCATTCTGGGCGATTCCATGGCCGATGGCCTGTGGGGCGGGGTGTTCCGGGCGCTGCATACCGACGCCACCTATGTGCTGCCGCGGCTGGGGCGCACCGGGTCTGGCCTGGGTCACTCCGCCAAGTACGATTGGATCGCCGGCACCAAGCAAATCCTGCAAAAGGACAAGCCCGACATCGCCGTGGTCTCCATCGGCCTGAACGATCGCGTCAGCATCATCGTCGATCAGCATTCCTATGCCTTCGGCACTTCCCGCTGGCGCAGCGCCTATGCCGACCGCGTCGACGCCCTGATGATCCTGCTGAAGGAAGCCAAGGTGCCGACCTATTGGATCGGCCTGCCGTCCATGCGCGACGAGGCCGCCCGCGCCGACGCCAAGGTGCTGAACGCCATCTTCGCCGAGCGTGCCGCCGTGCATGGGGTGACCTTCGTTCCCATGTGGTCGATCACCGAAGACAAAACGGGCGAAACCTATCAGACCCATGCGGTGGATTCGTCCGGCCGCCGCCTGCTGGTGCGGGCCGACGACGGCGTGCACTACACCGCTGCCGGATACGACATGCTGGCCCAGCGTCTGCGCGACACCTTGCAGCCCACCATCGCCAAGGTGCTGGCGGCCACGCCCGCCAAGGCCGAGGGCGCGGCCGCGTCCAAGCCTGCCGAAGCGGTCGCCCCAAAATGAAGCGCCTGATCGGGCCATTGCTGGCGCTGGTGCTGGGGGGCTGCGTCACCACGACGGCGCCGAACCCCGCGCCGCCTGCCGCCGCCGATGCGCCGCCGCACGTGCAATTGGCGACCTGGACGTCGCAACGCCTGCCGCCGCCGCTGACCACGCGGCGGCCCCGGGTGTCCAGCGATCCGCTGGATTCGTTCTTCCAGGCGCTGTCGGACCTCGAGGCCGGGCGCCTTGACACCGTCACCGTGGTTCAGATCGGCGACAGCCACACCGCCAACGATCGCTTCAGCGGCCGCATCCGCGAGTTGATGCAGGCGCGGTTCGGCAATGCCGGCCGCGGCATGCTGGCCCCCGGCAATCCCTATAACGGTTTCCGGCCGACCCAGGTGACCGTCACCTCGCGTGGGTGGAGGCCCATTCCCAGCTGGCCCGGCAAGCCCGGCACGCCGATCGGCCTGACCGGTTTCCAGGCTCAGGCGGACCGGCCCGGCGACGTCATGGCCGTCGAGCCGAAAGACGATTCCCGCTTCGATGTTCTGGGCGTCGGCATTCTGCGCCAACCCGGCGGCGGCACTCTGGTGGTGCGGGCCGACGGGGTCGAGGTGGCGCGCATCGCCACCGCCGGCGCCGAAACGTCGACCGCGCAGATGCGGCTGGACCTGGACCATCCGACGCGGCGGCTGGAACTG
>DATGXU010000031.1:0-24340 GCA_035298685.1 Magnetospirillum sp.
CCGGTGCCGCCCAGTGACATCAGCGACCGCTTCTACTTCACCGCCCACCGCGATTCCCGCCGCGAACCGGTGATCGGCCCGCTGGTCCAGACCAAGCTGCGCGACAAGCAGGCGTTCCACCTGAGCCGCCGGATCGAGGACGCCGACGGCAATTTACTGGGCGTCGCCGCGGCCGGTTTCGACGCCGAAACCTTCACCAACTTCTACCGCACCCTGCCTTTGGGGACCGGCGCCAGCCTGAGCGTCATCGACATGGAAGGCCGCGTCATCCTGCGCCAGCCCGAGCCGGAACGCTGGGTGGGCGCGACCGCTGCGGGCACCCAGCTGATGCAGTTGCTGCGCCATGGCGAGGCGACCGGACTTCTGGTGCTGCGTTCGCCGCTGGACGGCGTGGAACGGCTGACCGCCTATCGCGTGGTGCCCGAATTCGGGGTCGCCGTGCTGGCCGGCATCGCCACCGAAGACGCCTTGGCCGACTGGCACAAGATGGTGTGGATCACCGGCGGTTTCGCCGTGCTGCTGATCGCCGTGACGTGGACGCTGATCAGCTTCACCTTCGCCAGCCTGGACCGCGAGGAAGCCCTGATCCAGGGCCTTGAGGAGAAGGTTCGCGAACGGACCGAGGAAGCCAACGCCCGCGCCGAGGAAGCCCGCCAGGCCAACGAAAGCAAGACCCGTTTCCTGGCCGCCGCCAGCCACGATCTGCGTCAGCCCCTGCAAGCCGCCGGCATGTTCGTCGAGGTTCTGGCCGCCCGGCTTGAGGAGACGCCGCACGTGACCGTGGTGGACAAGCTGCGCCAAAGCGTCGACGCCACCCAGTCGCTGCTGACCACCCTGCTGGACCTGTCGACCTTGGAAGCCGGCAAGATCCAGCCGCAGATCAACCGCTTCGCGCTGATGCCCCTGCTGGCCAACCTTTACGACCAGATGGAGCCCGAGGCCACCGCCAAGGGGCTGGAAATCCGGGTGGTGCCCACCGGCGTGCGGGTGGTCAGCGACGCCGTTCTGTTGGAACGGCTGTTGCGCAACCTGCTGGTCAACGCCATCCGCTATACCGAACACGGCGGCATCGTCATCGGCTGCCGGCGCCGGGGCGACCGCGTGGCCATCTGCGTGGTGGACAGCGGCATCGGCATTCCCGACGACAAGCGCGAAACCGTGTTCGAGGACTTCACCCGCCTGGGCGACAAGGGGGCGGGCTCGCAACGCGGCCTGGGTCTGGGATTGGGCGTGGTGCGTCGCACCGCCCAGCTGCTGGACCACGGCATCGAGCTGCGCTCGCTGCCCGGCAAGGGATCGTGCTTCGCCGTGCTGGTCAAAACCGAATAAGGTCGTTTCCATTAGGAAACACTGAATTTAAACTTCCGCAGTTTCGTCCATGCGCAAAAGAATGCATGGTCGCTTTCAGATTCGCCAACCCGAGGGGAGTTCCACCCATGAAGAAGCTGGTCCTGCTGGCCGCCGCTCTCGCGTCCGTGTCCACCATCGCCGCCACCGCCCAGGCCGATGAAACCAATCCGTCCATCGTCCACCGCCAGGGCATCTACAAGGTGGTCGCCGGCCACATGGCGGGCCTGAAGTCCGGCCTGTTCCTCAAGGGTTCGACCGAGAACCTGGTGTGGGATGCGGAAAGCATCGTCGCCGCCTTCCAGCACATGGGCGACGCCTATCCGGAAGGCTCGGACAAGGGCGAGACCAAGGCCAAGGCCAACATCTGGACCGATCGCGCCAAGTTCCAGGAAGCCGGCAAGAAGTCGTACGGCGCCGCCGTCGCCCTGGTCGAGGCCACCAAAGCCGGCGACCAGGCCAAGTCGGTCGAGGCGTTCAAGGCCCTTGGCGGCACCTGCAAGGCCTGCCACGAGGAATTCCGCAAGGACTGACGCCGAAAGGCACCAGCCGAAAAAACCAAGCGCGGGACACCCCAGGGTGCCCCGCGCTTTTTCGTTCCGATGCCCGGCGACGGGCGGAGGGTGCCGCCCGCCCCTACTCCACCAGTTCCACCAGCTTCTCGTCCTTGCCCGAGCCTTCGATGATGTCGAAGGCCAGCTTGCCATCCTCGACGCGGACCTTGACCACGCCGCCCTTGGCCAGCTTGCCGAACAGCAGTTCCTCGGCCAGGGGCTTCTTGATGTGCTCCTGGATGACGCGGGCCAGCGGACGGGCGCCGAACTGGCGGTCGTAACCCTTCTTCGCCAGCCAGCCGCGCGCTTCCTCGGTCAGCTCGATGGTGACGTCGCGGTCGCCCAGTTGGGTTTCCAGCTGCATGACGAACTTGTCCACCACCTGGGTCACGATCTCGGGGCTGAGATTGGCGAACGGGATGATGGCGTCCAGGCGGTTGCGGAATTCCGGCGTGAACATGCGCTGGATCGCCTCCTGGTCGTCGCCCTCCCGCACCTCGCGGCCGAAACCGATGGCTTCCCTGGCCAGATCGGCGGCGCCCGCGTTGGTGGTCATGATCAGGATGACGTTGCGGAAGTCGACATTCTTGCCGTTGTGGTCGGTCAGGCGGCCGTGATCCATCACCTGCAGCAGGATGTTGAACAGGTCCGGATGGGCCTTTTCGATTTCGTCCAGCAGCAGCACGCAATGGGGATGCTGATCGATGGCGTCGGTCAGCAGGCCGCCCTGGTCAAAGCCCACATAGCCCGGCGGCGCGCCGATCAGCCGCGACACCGAGTGGCGCTCCATGTATTCCGACATGTCGAAGCGGGTCAGCTCGATGCCGAGGATGCGCGACAGCTGGCGCGCCACCTCGGTCTTGCCGACGCCGGTCGGGCCGCTGAACAGATAGCAGCCGATGGGCTTTTCCGGCTCGCGCAGGCCGGCGCGGGCCAGCTTGATGGCGCTGGCCAGCGCCTCGATGGCCTGATCCTGGCCGAACACCAGGGTTTTCAGGTCACGCTCGAGGTTGCGCAACGCCTCCATGTCGTTGGCCGACACCGACTTGGGGGGAATGCGGGCGATCTTGGCGACGATCTCTTCCACGTCCTTGACCGTCACCGTCTTGCGACGCTTGGACTCGGGCAGCAGCATGCGGGCCGCCCCCACCTCGTCGATGACGTCGATGGCCTTGTCGGGCAGCTTGCGGTCGGTAATGTACTTGGCCGCCAGCTCGACCGAAGCCTTGATGGCGTCGGGGGTGTACTTCACCCGGTGGTGGCTTTCGTAATAGGGCTTCAGGCCATTGAGGATCTTGATGGAATCCTCGATGGACGGCTCGTTGACGTCGATCTTCTGGAACCGGCGCACCAGGGCGCGGTCCTTTTCGAAGTAGTTGCGGTATTCCTTGTAGGTGGTCGAGCCGATGCAGCGCAACGAGCCCGAGGCCAACGCCGGCTTGAGCAGGTTCGACGCGTCCATGGACCCGCCCGAGGTGGCGCCGGCGCCGATCACCGTATGGATTTCGTCGATGAACAGAATGGCGCCGTCGAAATTCTCAAGCTCGGTCACCACCGCCTTCAGGCGTTCCTCGAAATCGCCGCGATAGCGGGTGCCGGCCAGCAACGTGCCCATGTCCAGCGAGAAGATGGTGGCGGTCTTGAGAACCTCGGGCACCTCGCCCTTGATGATGCGGCGCGCCAGACCCTCGGCGATGGCGGTCTTGCCCACGCCGGGATCGCCCACGTACAGCGGGTTGTTCTTGGACCGGCGGCACAGAATCTGGATGGTGCGCTCGATCTCCGGGTCGCGGCCGATCAGCGGATCGATCTTGCCCTGCAGCGCCTTCTTGTTGAGGTTGACGCAATAGGCGTTCAGCGCGTCCTGGCCCTTCTTCACCACTTTTTCCGCCTGCGCTTCCTCGTCGGCGCCGTGAACGGTGCGGCTTTGGGTGCGGCCGGGCGCCTTGGCGACGCCGTGGCTGATGTAGTTGACCGCGTCCAGCCGGGTCATGTCCTGCAATTGCAGGAAATAGACGGCATGGCTTTCGCGTTCCGAGAACAGCGCCACCACCACGTTGGCGCCGGTCACTTCCTCGCGCCCCGAGGATTGCACGTGAATGGCGGCCCGCTGGACCACGCGCTGGAACCCGGCGGTCGGCTTGGGCTCGGCGGTGCGGGGGCTGACCAGATCGGTCAGCGAGTTGTCGACGAATTCGGTCAGGTCGCGGCGCAGCCGGTCCACGTCCACGTTGCAGGCGCGCAGGACGGCGACGGCGTCCTGGTCTTCCGAGAGTGCCAGCAACAGATGCTCGAGCGTGGCGTATTCATGGCGCCGCTCAGAGGCGTAGCCCAAGGCCCGGTGAAGGCTTTGCTCCAGATTGCGTGACAGCATGCGGGCTCCTTCCGAAGGTTAGTCCTTCTCTATTGTGCACTGCAGCGGATGCTGGTTCTGCCGGGCCAAATCCATGACCTGGGTCACCTTGGTTTCCGCCACCTCGTATGTGTACACGCCGCAGATCCCGACCCCGCGGGTGTGGACGTGCAGCATGATGCGCGTCGCCTCCTCGCGGTTCTTGTTGAAAAAGCGTTCGAGCACGTGAACGACGAACTCCATGGGAGTGTAGTCGTCGTTCAGCATCAGCACCTTGTACATGGACGGCTTCTTGGTTTTGGGACGGGTCTTGATCACCACGCCCGTCTGGTTGCCGTCGTCGTTCTGCTGGTCGTCTCGATGGTCGCTCATTTTCTCGCATGCACGGGTGTTGCCCACAGGTACACGCCTATCATATTGGGCGGAACGGGCCGGCGAAAAGAGCCTCGTGGCCCATCCGAAGGTATCAGGGGAATTTTGCCGAAAAAAATGGCCCGACGGGGGATGCCGACGGGCCATTCGATGCATCATCATCGACCGCCGGTCAGTGGCGGTTCAGCTTGGTCAGCTTTTCGACGGTGCTGTGCACGCGCGCCTGGATGGGCGCCAGCGCCTCCTCGAACAGCTTCAAGCTGGCTTCCGAGATACGCGCGCCCTCGGCCACCATGCGATCGATCTGGGCCTTGGCATGGGCGGAATGCAGATCCACCGCTTCGTGCAGGGTCTTGGCGGTCAGCAGCTTCTTGGAATTGGCCAGGTTCTCCTCGACCACTTCCTGAGTCAGCACCACCACCGACTTGGTCAGGTCCTGCAGGCCCTTCGACAACAGGTTGCCGGCCTTCAGCACGGCGTCCAGGTTCTCCTTGGCGGCGGCCAGCGCCTCTTCCGAGGACTTGGCCACCTGGGCCTGGGCCTTCTGGGCGGCCTCGACCGGGTCCTTGGCGGCGGCCAGCACCTGCTCGATGCCCTTGGCGGCGGCGTCCTGCGACGCCTTGACCACCTGCTCGATGGCGGCGGCCGGCGCGGGCGCCGCAGCGGCCTCGACGGTCTCGGCGGCCGGCTCGGTCACCTCGGGTTCGGCGGCGGGCGCGGCCTTGGCGGCGGTCTTGGGGGCCTTGGCCTTGGTGGTGGTGGCGGTGGTCATGACGCTCAAACTCCTTCAGATCGTCGTCCCGGGGATGATGGGATGCGCCTTGACCATCGGCCGGAACCGCGCCCCGAAGGGGGATCGCGCAAGCCATGCTGCGGCGCAACATGCGACACTATGGCCGCAAGAAAACGCCTGAGTCAATATAACCTTGTGCAGTGCAGCATGGCGGTATTGCACTGTCTCAGTACAGGATGCCGTCGGCATCAATGCAGGATGCCGTTGGCCGTCACCCGCAACGAGAACACCGTCACCTCGTGGCGGCGGGCCTTGCTTTCCCACAAGGGATCGAACGGCACCTCCTTGGGCTGGTTGACCGGCACGCCGGTGGTGTCCAGCGCGAACAGGTCCGCGTCGAACCCCATGGCGGCGAAGCGGTCGGACGGGTATTTCCAGGCGGTGAAGTGGTACCTGCCCCCCGTGCACATGGCGGCGGTCCAATAGTACGAGCGCGATGGCAGTTCCAGCCCCACCGGCGGCGGCGCGAACATGCCGCCGCGCGCGAACGACTCCACCAGCCGGTCATAGGCGGGCTGGTCCAGCTGAGCCTTGGCCTCGACGCCGCGCCACGGCGCCAGCAGGTCTTGCGACGACAGCCGGCCGGCATTGCCGGGATTGACCACGTGGATGGACACCAGGCGGCGCAGCCCGTCCACCTCGTAGATCCTCAGCTGTTCGTCGTACACGCCGTTGTAGACCAGCCGGAAACGGTCGGGACTGCCGGAATCGCAGGTGCGGCGGATATCCTCGCCCTCGACGAACGAGAACCACTGGGCCTTGCGTTCCAGCGGATCGCCGATATCGCCGCCGGAATAGGTGCAGGACGACAGTGTCACAATGGCCGATAGCACAGCCGAAACGCGAGCAAGCAATGACGCCATGATGCTTTCCTTGGTCCTAGGACAACCGTTCGTCGGGCATCCGATCAGGTTAGGCTGACGTTAAGCTGACCTGACCGAAAATGCCTTCCGGGTAGCTGGGAAACTGGACACAGATTCGCAATTTCTTTATCGTGCCGAGCTACTCTAGTCGATATCAGTCGCAGAACGGAAGGTCGAGGAATTGAGCGCGGCCCGCAGCCTACACGGATTCGTCTCGCGGTGTATTCTGGTCTGCCTTGCCGTCGTCGTCCTGGGAACCGCATCCTCGTCGGATGCGCGCGCCTCCCTGCGCGACAGCCGCTATGGCGCCATCGTGCTGGATCATGACACCGGCAACGTGCTGTACGCGGTCAACGCCGACCGCCGCTCGTACCCGGCGTCGCTGACCAAGGTGATGACGCTTTACCTGCTGTTCGACGCCCTGGAATCGGGCAAGCTGCGGCTGGACAGCACCCTGCCGGTGACGGGGCATGCCTCGATCCAGGCGCCGTCCAAGCTGGGCCTGCAGCCCGGCGACCGCATCTCGGTCGAAGATGCCGTGCTGGCGCTGGTCACCAAGTCGGCCAACGACGTCGCCGTGGTCATCGCCGAAGCCATCGGCGGGTCCGAGGACGATTTCGCCGAGCTGATGACCCGCAAGGCCCATCAGATCGGCATGAACAACACCACCTATCGCAATGCCTCGGGCCTGCCCAACACCGGGCAGATTTCCACGCCGCGCGACCAGGCCACCCTGGCCCGCGCGCTGATCCGCACCCACGGCAAGTACTACCATTATTTCTCCACCCGCCAATTCCGCTGGCGCGGCCAGCCCATCAGCACCCACAACCGGCTGATGCTGCGCTATCCCGGCGCCGACGGCATCAAGACGGGTTACATCAACGCCTCGGGCTTCAATCTGATCGCCTCGGCCAAGCGCGACAGCCGTCGCCTGATCGGCGTGGTGTTCGGCGGCGACACCGCCGCCTGGCGCGACCGCAACATGGCGCAGATCCTGGACAAGGGCTTCGCCCGCTCGGGCGGCGGCAGCCCCGACATGCGCTCGGCCAAGGCGGAAGAGGAAGACCGCGCCGATCTGGACAGCCTGATCGCCTCGGCCGCCAAGACCGACGCCAAGGCCGACAAGCCTGCCGTCCAGGCCAAGCCGAAGCCGGCCAAGGCCAAGGTCGCCACCCGCAAGGCCCAGGCCGACGACGAAGAGGAAGGCGACGACGATCCGGTGTCGTGGGCCATTCAGGTGGGCGCCTTCAGCGAATACAAGCCGGCCCATCAGGCGGCCAGCTCCGCCGCCAAGAAGCTGGGCGGCCTGGTGACGCGGGCCACCATCGACGTCAGCAAGACGCGCCAGGGCAAGCAGATGACCTATCGCGCCCGCCTGTCGGGCTTCACCGAAGACCAGGCGCGCGCGGCGTGCAAACGATTGTCGCGGGCCAAAAAGGCCTGTTCGGTGGTTCAGCAAAGCTGACGACAAGGGCGCCTTCGGGCGCCCTTTCTGCTTGCGGACAAAGGCCCTTTGGGGGCGGGTGCCCCCAATCCCCTCCGTGGGAGGCCAGCCTCCCACACCATCCAGCTCTCTCATTCTTTGTTTAACTAAACTGGTGGTCCGGAGGCTGCGCCTCCGGGCGGGTTCGGGCGGCAGCCCGGCAAAAGCAAACCCTCAGCGCCTTAGCGGCTTGGGCGCCAGACCGGGGCGTGGGCGCTGGCCCGAGGTGGCGCCGGGCATGCGGCCGGTCTTCAGCGCCTTGTCCATCAATTGCCGGGCGCGGGGCAGGAAGGCGCGCTTGTGGCGCAGCTGCCATTGCTCCAGCCGCCAGTCGCGTTTATGGGCGGTGATGTGCGGTGGACACAGGAACACATGGGCCATGACGGTGGCGCCCGAATTGGTCCGCACCTTCAGCGGATGCAGCCCGTATTCCCAGCCTTCGTACATCTGCAGGCGGTGCACGGTCTGCGCGTCCAGCCCGCGCACCAGCGTACCCTCGACCCAGCCCGAGGCGTGGGGCAGCATCATCGGATAATGGCGGCCGGCGACGAAGACCCGGCGAAAGCCCTGGGCGATGGCCGGCTCGACCGCTTCCAGCGGCTTGCCGCACACCAGCTCGCGCACGTCCGGGTCCATCAGCGTGCCGTAGAAGAACAAGTTCATTCCCGGTCCACTCCCCCAGGCTTCCCCATCACCCCATCATACCACCGTTCGCACCAGCCGCGCGCCCCGAGACGCCATGAAGTACAAGCCGGCGTGATGGCTGATTTGTTTGGGGTGCGCGGCGGTTTCCGGCAGCCCCAGTTCCAGCGCGGTGGCGAGCGGCAGATCGTAGGTGGCGCAGGCCGGCTCGTACACCGCGATGTCGTCCAGGCTGGGCATCATGCCGTGATTGCGCGCCGACAGCAGGGTCAGCACGAAATCCATCACGCAGATATCGGTACAGATGCCGACCACCAACAGGGCCTGCAGCTGATGACGGTTGACCCAATCCACCACGGCGTTGCGCCCGGTGACCGGGTCGATGGCGCCGACGAAGCCGTTGATGCAGTCCTTGCGGATCAGGGTGGCGCCGCCGTGATCCTCCAGCCACTTCAGATCAGCGACCAGCTCTTCTTCCCCGCTGCCGGCTTCGCAATGGGGCGGATAGGGCGGTTCCGGCTTGCCGGGCTCGTGGGTGTCGAGGAACGCCAGGATCGGCCAGCCATGCTGGCCGAAGCGGCGGGCCAGCCTGTCGGTCTCGTCGATCATGGCGGCCACCTGATCGTCGGGCGCGGGCGGCGCCAACGCCCCGGCTCCGACCGTGGCGAAGCCGTTGACGATATCGACGATCACCAGCCCGGTGGGCCGGGCGGCGGGGTCAAGGGTGTGAAACCGCAGCGGCATCTGGCTGCGGAACAGGGTAACGGCGTCGGTCATGGCCCCCTCTCGGCGCGAGAGCGGCGGAAGCGGCAGTCACTCTACCGCAACTCGCGCACCCACGGGAGGGGGCAGCTTAAGCCTTTATGCCGCCCGGCCGATGAACTGATCCGTTGGCTCAGTTCATGCCGAGACGGTGGGGCTCAGGCGCCGCTCGGGCTTGCCGGTCGGCCACGGCGCCTGCGGCGAGTCATATCAACCGCCGACCGGTGTTACGTCCGTCGCTCGCCGGTGGTCCAGCGCGGCAGGCTGGGGTCCAGCGCCTCTTCCACCTGCAGCGGCGGGTTCAGGCGATGGTCCACGTCGCCCACATGGGCGGTGGCGCGGCGGAACTCGACTTCGATTTCGCGCCGGGCCCGCCGCATGTGCTCCTCGAACTTCTCGGGCGGGCGGCCTTCGGCCTCCCAGATCCGATAGGCGCGGCGGCGAATGGCATTCTCGTCGATATCCATGGCATGTTCCTCCATCCGGATAAAACACACCTGGTCCCGACCCGGTTCCGTCGGGATCAGTGCGGCAGGGCGACGCCGCTTGCGGTCAACTGGGCCTCCAAAGCCCGGCGCAACCGCCCCAGCCCGTCGGCGGTGGCGGCTTCGCACCGGGCCACCAGCACCGCCTGGGTGTTCGAGGCCCGCAGCAGCCACCAGCCGTCGGGCGTGTCCACGCGCACGCCGTCGATGGCGTTCACCGTGGCCCCGGCGGCGGCCAGCCGGTCGCGGACCTCGGCCACCACCTGGAACTTGCGCTCTTCCGGGCAGTCGAAGCGCATTTCGGGGGTGTTGACCATGTGCGGCAGGCGGTCCTTGCGGGTGGCCAGGGTCTCGCCCTGCCAGCGGGCGACGATGCCCAGCAGGCGGATGGCGGCATAAAGGGCGTCGTCATAGCCGTAATAGCGGTCGGCGAAGAAGATGTGGCCGCTCATCTCGCCGGCCAGCGGCGCACCGATCTCGGCCATCTGGGTCTTGATCAGCGAGTGGCCGGTGCGGCCCATGACCGCCTTGCCGCCCAGCCGCGTCACCTCGTCGAAGAACACCTTCGACGCCTTGACGTCGGCGATGATGGGCGCGCCGGGGTGCGACTTCAGCACGTCCTCGGCCAGGATGACCAGAATCTGGTCGCCCCACAGGATGCGGCCTTCGGCGTCCACCACGCCGATGCGGTCGCCGTCGCCGTCGAAGGCCACCCCCAGATGGGCGTGGCTCAGCAGCACCTCGTCGATCAGGGCGTTCAGATTGTGCGGCTCGGTGGGATCGGGATGGTGGTTGGGGAAATTGCCGTCGATGTCGCCGAACAGAACCGTGTGGCGTCCGGGCAGACGCCTGGCCAGTTCCTGCGCCACCTCGCCGGCGGCGCCGTTGCCGCAATCCCACACCACCCGCAGCGGATGGATGCCGTCGAAATCAGCCAGCAGGCGGGTGACGTAGTCCTCGAAGACCGGATCGTCGGCGGCACCGCCCGCCCCTTCGGCCCAGGCGCCGGCGGCGGCGGCGGCGATCTCGCCCAGCCCCTTGATGTCGGGGCCGAAGAACGGCTTGCCCTGGAACACCATCTTGAAGCCGTTATGGGTGGGCGGATTATGGCTGCCGGTGACCATGATGCCGCCGTCGGCGCCGCGCGCCTTGGTGGCGAAGTACAGCATGGGCGTCGGCCCGCGCCCGACCTTGCGCACGGTACAGCCGGTGGACACCAGCCCGTCCACCAGGGCGGCGGCCAGGTCGGGGCTGCTCAGGCGGCCGTCCCACCCCACACAGACCACGCTGCCGCCGGCTTGGCGGATACGGGTACCGAACGCCTTGCCGATGGCGAAGGCGTCGGCGGGAAACAGCGTCTCGCCGACGATGCCGCGAATGTCGTATTCGCGCAGGATGGTGGGATGGAAGGTATGGTTCATGACGGCTCCGGCGGGAAGCCCCCTCCCGCCGGGCGGCAGAGGGCAAGCTGCGGTTCAGGTGATGACCGTGGGCTCGGTGCGGCCGGTCCAGGCCTCGATCTCGGCCAGTTCACCGGCCATGACGATCAGGTCGGCAAGCGCGTCCTGCGGATCAAGCCCATGCTTGTCGGCATCGGGTTCGTAGCGTTCGATATAGACGCGCAGGGTGGCGCCCTCGGTGCCGGTGCCGGACAGGCGATAGACGATGCGCGAGCCGTCCTCGAAAACGATGCGAACGCCCTGCTTGGTGCTGACCGAGCCGTCCACCGGATCGGTGTAAGCGAAGTCGTCGTTGAAGGCGACCGTATAGGCGCCCAGCTTCTGCCCCTGCAGCGACAGGCCGCGCAGCTTGTCCATCAGGCCGTTGGCGGCGGCGGTGTCGATGCCTTCGTAATCGTGGCGGGAATAGTAGTTGCGGCCATACGTGGCCCAATGGCCGGTGACGATGTCGGCCACGCTTTGGCCGCGCTTGGCCAGCACGTTCAGCCACAGCAGCACCGCCCACAGGCCGTCCTTTTCGCGCACGTGGTCCGAGCCGGTGCCGAAGCTTTCCTCGCCGCACAGGGTGGCAAGGCCGGCATCCAGCAGGGTGCCGAAGAACTTCCAGCCGGTGGGGGTCTCAAACGACTTGATGCCCAGGGCGGCGGCGACGCGGTCGGCGGCGGCCGAGGTGGGCATGGACCGCGCGATGCCCTTGAGGCCGCCGGCATAGCCCGGCGCCAGCGTGGCGTTGGCCGCCAGCACCGCCAGGCTGTCCGACGGCGTGACATAGAAGTTGCGGCCCAGGATCATGTTGCGGTCACCGTCACCGTCCGAGGCGGCGCCGAAATCGGGCGCGTCGGCACCGAACAGCGCCTCGACCAGATCGTGGGCGTGCACCAGGTTGGGATCGGGATGGCCGTGGCCGAAATCCTCTTTCGGCTCGCCGTTCATCACGGTGCCCGCCGGCGCCCCCAGAATGCCTTCCAGGATGGCGGTGGCATAGGGGCCGGTGACCGCGTGCATGGCGTCGAACTTCATGCGGAAGCCGCCGGCGAACAGGGCGCGGATGGCGTCGAAGTCGAACAACTGGCCCATCAGCTCGGCATAATCGGCCACCGGGTCGAACACCTCGACCGCCATGGCGCCCAGGGTGCGGCCGCCCAGCGTCTCGATGTCCACGTCGGCGGCGTCGAGGATGCGGTATTCCTTGATTTCCTTGGTGCGGGCGAAGATGGCCTCGGTCACGCCCTCGGGCGCCGGGCCGCCGGCGGGGATGTTGTACTTGATGCCGAAATCCTCGTCCGGGCCGCCGGGATTGTGGCTGGCCGACAGGATGATGCCGCCGAAGGTCTTGTACTTGCGAATGACGCACGAGGCCGCCGGGGTCGACAGGATGCCGGCGCGGCCCACCATCACCTTGGCGAAGCCATTGGCCGCCGCCAGCTTCAGAATGGTCTGGATGGCGACGCGGTTGTGGAAGCGACCGTCGCCGCCCACCACCAGGGTCTTGCCGGCGACGTCGCCGATGCTGTCGAAGATGGCCTGGACGAAGTTTTCCAGATAGTTGGGTTGCTGGAACACCTTGACCTTCTTGCGCAGGCCCGACGTGCCCGGCTTCTGCCCGTCGAACGGCGTGGTCGCCACAATCTTCACGGCGGTCATCGGCTCATCTCCCCTTTTGCATCGTTGCCTTTGGTCATGGCCCAGGAGCGCCCGGCTGTCAATGTGGGGAACGGTGAAAGCAGCCCCAAGCCCTGCGCGCTTGACGGCGCCCGTTTCCGCGCGTTCGGAGAAACCCAAGCGGCCGGCATGGCTTTTGGTGCGCCGCACATGAACCATGCGCGAAGGAAAGGGGAACATCTGCGAACATTCCCGTTGTGTTCCGGAACGGAATGTGTACTCTGTGCTTCAGAACCGCGTTGCATCCGCTCATGGATCGGGATAGATGAGGGGGGACTGCCATGTCGCAGGCTGTTTTGCGTCTCGTGGACAAGGACACCATGGATAGACAGAAGGCATTGGAAGCCGCCGTCAGCCAGATCGAGCGGGCGTTCGGCAAGGGCTCCATCATGAAGATGGGCCAAAAGGAAACCGTGGAAACCGAGGTGGTGTCCACCGGCTCGCTGGGCCTGGACATCGCGCTGGGAATCGGCGGCTTGCCGCGTGGACGCATCATCGAGGTGTACGGCCCGGAAAGCTCGGGCAAGACCACCCTGGCCCTGCACGTCATCGCCGAAGCCCAGAAGAAGGGCGGCACCTGCGCCTTCGTCGACGCCGAGCACGCGCTTGATCCCACCTATGCCAAGAAGCTGGGCGTCAATCTGGACGAACTGCTGATCAGCCAGCCCGACGCCGGCGAGCAGGCCCTGGAAATCGCCGACACCCTGGTGCGTTCGGGCGCCGTGGACGTGCTGGTGATCGACTCGGTGGCCGCGCTGGTGCCGCGCGCCGAGCTTGAGGGCGAGATGGGCGATTCCCATGTCGGCCTGCATGCCCGACTGATGAGCCAGGCGCTGCGCAAGCTGACCGGCTCGGTGTCGAAGTCCAAGACCATCGTCATCTTCATCAACCAGATCCGCATGAAGATCGGCGTGATGTTCGGCAACCCCGAAACCACCACCGGCGGCAACGCGCTGAAGTTCTACGCCTCGGTGCGCATGGAAATCCGCCGCGTCGGCTCCATCAAGGACCGCGACGAGGTGGTGGGCAACCAGACCCGCGTCAAGGTGGTCAAGAACAAGCTGGCGCCGCCGTTCAAGGTGGTCGATTTCGACATCATGTACGGTGAAGGCGTGTCCAAGATGGGCGAGTTGATCGACCTGGGCGTCAAGGCCGGCGTGGTGGAAAAGTCGGGTGCGTGGCTGTCGTACAACTCGACCCGCATCGGCCAGGGGCGCGAGAACGCCAAGCAATATCTGCGCGACAACCCCACCGTCTCGGCCGAGATCGAAAACGCCATCCGCACCAATTCGGGCCTGGTGGCCGACGCCCTGGCCGGCGGCCCCGGCGATCTGGACGGTAACGCCACCGACGAATAAACGTCGCCCGGCGCCAATGGAAAAGGCCGTCCCGGCAACGGGGCGGCCTTTTGTCGTTACACCTTCTCTCCCATCAATGCCGCACCACCCCGCGCAGGGCATGGGCATGGGAGGCGATGATTTCGGCGGGCGGCATGCCCGGTTCGGCCGGGGCGGTTTGCACCCGGTTGCGGCCGGCATCCTTGGCGGCGTAAAGCGCGCGGTCGGCGGCGGCGATGGCCTCTTGCACCGTGCGGCCCGGCACCATCTGGGCGACGCCGATGGACACCGTCACCGGCACCCGTTCGCCGTCGTCGGTGGTCACGCTCAGCCGGGAAATGGACCGCCGAACCCGGTCCAGCACCTGCGCCGCCGTCGCCACGTCGGTATTGGGCAGGCAGAACAGGAATTCCTCGCCGCCGAAGCGATACACCGCGTCATAGGGACGCAGCCGATGCTGGAACTGCCGCGCGGTGGCGCACAGCACGCGGTCGCCGATGCCGTGCCCCCAGGTGTCGTTGACGCATTTGAAATGGTCCAGGTCGGCCAGCGCGATGCACAGGGGTTCGCCGGTCCGCACCGCCCGCGTCCACTCGCGGCGCAGTTCGCGGCTCATGCCCTGGCGGTTATGCACCCCGGTCAACGGATCGGTTTCCAGCAACAGCCGCCGGAAATGGGTCTCCACCCGCCGCATCTCGCGGGAAGTGGCGTCGACCGCCGCCATGAAGCAGAGGTAGTCATCGGGGTCCACCTTGCCTTCGGTGCGCCGCTTGTCCAGCATCCGGTCGGCCTGGGCGCGCATGCCGGCGCGCAGCCGCTGCAGGCACGCCAGTTCGTCGGCGGCGCCGCAGGCACAGGCGGCCAGCAGCGACAATGGCGCGTCGGGGGCGCATGGCGGCATGCCCGGCGCGCCCGGGAACATCAGCGCGGCATGCACCTGCATCAGCCACGCCACATGCTCGTTTGCGGCGCGTTCGAACAGCCTCAGGATTTCACGCGTCTTCTCCACCTGCACGTCCACCACCTCCGGACCATTGACGGAAGCGGATTATTCCACGCCCTTCCCCGGCGCCGGGTTGGTGCGAAAGCGCGATCCCTCGAAAGGTCAGGGCCATTCCGCAGGGTGGGGCAAGAGAGTCCGGGTGGAAGCCCGCCCTAAAACACTTCGTCCCAGCTGGCGCGCAGGGCGCAGTCCACGTCTTCCATGGTCGGGGTGTTGCCCAGGTCCCACAGCGAGGTGACGCCGTACTGGGTGATGCCGCAGGGAACGATGCCCTGGAAGTGCGACAGGTCGGGATCGACGTTCAGCGCGACACCGTGGAAGGTCACCCATTGGCGCACCCGCACGCCGATGGCCGCCACCTTGTCCTCGCGCCGACTCAGCCCCGGCCCGGGCCCGCGATCCACCCAGATGCCGACGCGGCCGTCGCGGCGTTCGCCCTTGACGGTGAAGCGGGCGAGCGTGCGGATCAGCCATTCCTCGAGGTTGTGGACATAGCCGCGCACGTCGGCGCCCCGCTTCTTGAGGTCCAGCATCACATAGGCCACCCGCTGGCCCGGCCCGTGATAGGTGAACTGGCCGCCGCGCCCGGTATGGTAGACAGGAAAGCGGTCGTGCCACAGCAGGTCCTCGGGCTGGGCGCTGGTGCCGGCGGTATAGAGCGGCGGGTGCTCGAGCAGCCACACGCATTCGGGCGCGGTGCCCGCGCGGATGGCCGCCACGCGCTGTTCCATGAAGGCCAGCGCCTGCTCGTAGGGGACCAATTCGTCGCTAATTCGCCATTCGATGGGAGAAGTCATGTCTCACCTGGAAAGTCCGCTTGATTCGCCGGGGGGAGTTTGGTATTCCCCTCTCTCCTTGTTGGCAAGCCTCAGATGAGGCGACCCCATAAGGTTCTACCGGCTATGCGACCGTGGCGGAACTGGTAGACGCGCACGCTTGAGGTGCGTGTGACGTAAGTCGTGGGAGTTCGAGTCTCCCCGGTCGCACCAAATTTCGAACCCCCGCTCGCGGAAACGCCGGCGGGGGTTTCGCTTTTTGCCCTGTCGGCGGCTGGAATCCCCAAGCTGGTAATACCATTATCGGATTTCCGGTAGCCGCGACACTTTAGATCGGTTCAACCCTTGTCGTTTGCCGCGGAGTGGCGTATGCCGGGATGGTCACGCGCGGGCGGACGTTCAAGATAATAATATTACCCGAGGTTTTTCTTCATGAGCATGTCGGACGAGTTGCGCGACGCGGCGCTGGAATATCATCGGCTGCCGGTCCCCGGTAAGATTTCCGTCAATCCTACCAAGCCTCTAGCCAACCAGCGCGACCTTGCCCTGGCCTATTCCCCGGGTGTCGCCGCCGCTTGTGAAGCCATCGTTGCCGACCCGGATGCCGCTGTCGAGGTCACCGCGCGGGGTAATCTTGTTGCTGTGGTCACCAACGGCACCGCCGTTCTGGGCCTGGGCCCCATCGGCCCGCTGGCGGCCAAGCCGGTGATGGAAGGCAAGGGCGTCCTGTTCAAGAAGTTCGCCGGCATCGACGTTTTCGACATGGAAATCAACGAGCTGGACCCCGACCGGCTGGTCAACGTCATCGCCGCCATGGAGCCCACCTTCGGCGCCATCAACCTGGAAGACATCAAGGCCCCCGAATGTTTCGAGGTGGAACGGCAGCTGAAGGAGCGCCTGTCCATCCCGGTCATGCACGACGACCAGCACGGCACCGCCATCGTGGTGGCGGCGGCCATGATCAACGCGCTGCGCATCGTCGGCAAGGATATCGGCAAGGTGCGCCTGGTCGCCTCGGGCGCCGGCGCCGCCGCGCTGGCCTGTCTCAACCTGCTGGTCTCGGTCGGCATCAAGCGCGAGAACATCTGGGTCACCGACATCAAGGGCGTGGTCTACAAGGGCCGCAACGAGCTGATGGACCCCTATAAGGAGGTGTTCGCTCAGGAGACCGACAAGCGCACCCTGGCCGAGGTCATCCCCGGCGCCGACATCTTCATGGGCCTGTCCGCGCCGCGCGTGCTGACCCCCGAGATGGTGGCGACCATGGCCGACAAGCCCATCGTGTTCGCCCTGGCCAATCCGACCCCGGAAATCCTGCCCGAGGAAGTGAAGTCGGCCCGCAAGGATGCCATCATCGCCACCGGGCGGTCCGATTATCCCAACCAGGTCAACAACGTCCTGGTGTTCCCCTATATCTTCCGCGGCGCGCTGGACGTGGGCGCCACCCAGATCAACGAGGAAATGAAGCTGGCCGCCACCTACGCCCTGGCCGAACTGGCCATGGCGGAATCGGACGAGCGCGTGCGCGCCGCCTATGGCGAGCAGCCGCTGTCCTTCGGCCCGGAATACCTGATCCCCAAGCCGTTCGATTCCCGCCTGATCCTCAAGATCGCGCCGGCGGTGGCCCGCGCCGCCATGAATTCGGGCGTGGCCCGCCGCCCGATCATCGATTTCGAGGCCTATCACGAGACCCTGGCCCAGTTCGTCTTCCGCTCGGGTCTGGTGATGAAGCCGGTGTTCGACCGCGCCAAGCAGGACCTGCGCCGCGTGGTGTTCACCGAGGGCGAAGGCCGCCGCGTGCTGATGGCGGTGCAGGCGGTGGTGGACGAAGGCGTCGCCTTCCCCGTGCTGATCGGCCGCCGCGAGGTGGTGCTGAAGCGCATCGCCGAGCTGGATCTGCGCCTGCAATTGGGCGCCGATTTCGATCTGGTCGACCCCGAGAACGACCACCGCTACAACGAATATTGGCGCGCCTATCACCAGTTGATGGAGCGCAAGGGCGTGTCGCCCGACTACGCCCGCACGGTGATCCGCACCCGCACCACCGTCATCGGCGCCCTGATGGTGCAGCGCGGCGAAGCCGACGCCATGATCTGCGGCACCATCGGCCGCTATGAAAAGCACCTGATGCACATCAGCGACGTCATCGGCCTGCGGGACGAGGTCAAGGTGCCGGCGGCCATGAGCCTGCTGATCATGCCGCAAGGCACCTTCTTCATCTGCGACACCTATGTGACCGCCGAGCCGACGCCCGAGCAGATCGTGGAAACCACCCTGCTGGCGGCCGAGGAAGTGCGCCGCTTCGGCATCGAGCCCAAGGTGGCGCTGCTCAGCCACTCGAACTTCGGCTCGCACCGTTCCGCCTCGGCGGCCAAGATGCGGGAGGCGCTGTCGATCCTGCACGAGCGCGCGCCCTATCTTGAGGTCGAAGGCGAGATGCACGGCGACGCCGCGCTGTCCGAGGACATCCGCGAGCGCATCTTCCCCAACTCGCGCCTGAAGGGTCAGGCCAACCTGCTGGTGATGCCCAACCTGGATTCCGCCAACATTTCGTTCAACCTGATCAAGGCGCTGGGCGAAGGCATGTCGGTCGGCCCCATCCTGATGGGCGCCCGCATGCCGGCCCACATCCTCACCCCCTCGGCCACGGTGCGCAACATCGTCAACGTCACCGCGCTGGCCGCGGTCGACGCCCAGATGATCGCCAACCAGCGCCGCTGAAGGACCTGGGGCGCGGCGATGCCCGCGCCCCCCCAGCCCATGACCGCAGACGACATCCTTTCCCGCATCCTGTATCAGGATCAGGACGTCATCGTTCTCGACAAGCCGTCGGGACTGCCGGTCCATGCCGGCCCCACCTCGCCCGACCATCTGGAACTGTATCTGGACGCGCTGAAATTCGGCTGGAGCCAGGCGCCGCGCCTGGCCCACCGGCTGGATCGCGACACTTCGGGCTGCCTGGTGCTGGGGCGCCACGACAAATCCATCCGCCGACTGGGCAAGATGTTCATGGCCGGCGGCGTGGAAAAGGCCTATTGGACGGTGGTCCACGGCCGCCCGGCCGAGGATTCGGGGCGCATCAGCCAGCCCATTCTGAAGGTGGTGACGCCGCGCACCAAGAGCCAGCACGGCTTTTGGCGCATCGTCTGCGACCCCGCCGGCCAGGAAGCGGTGACCGACTGGCAGGTGATGGGCAGCAACGGCCAACTGACCTGGATCGAGTGCGTGCCGCGCACCGGCCGCACCCACCAGATCCGCGTGCACATGAAAGCCCTGGGCTGCCCGGTGCTGGGCGACGCCTATTACGGCCCCGATCCGGAGCCCAAGGTGCCGCTGCACCTGCATTCCCGCCGCATCGGCCTGAAACCGCTGGCGCCGTCCAAACCGGCCATCCGCGTCGAGGCGCCGCCGCCCGAACACATGCGGGCGGCGTTGCGGGCCTGCGGCTGGGACGGCGGCTAGATCGTGATGCTCAAAATGTGCATCACGATCCAGCCCTCTTGAATTTTCCCTCGCCGGGTGCGGCCCTCCGGCCGCTTGGCCGCGCCCGCAATGGGTGCAGAAGCGCCGCGCCTCTTATTTGGGATCATCCCGGAACTTCGTGGAACTTGCCGTCAACGTCATCGCCGGGCTTGACCCGGCGATCCACGTTTTACCGCAGGAAAATCATTGAAGACAATGAGTTAGGCGTTCGCACGTGGATGCCCGCGTCAAGCGCGGGCATGACGGCACTCTGGATGGCAATAGAGCGTTTTCCGTCTCCCCGCCAATCCGTGAAGCACCCTTATTTGAGGCTCGTCGCTTTAACGCCGGCTTTGGCCGATTACCGGCCGATGGTCAGGGTCGCCCAGCCGTCGATGACCTGACGATCCTTCAGCGTCAGGCCCTGGCGTTCGTGGGTGCCCATCACCATGCGTTCCTGCCACGCCAGCAGGCCCGACAGCACCGCCACGCCGTCGGGGGCAAGGTGGGCTGCCAGATCCTTGGCGAAGCGCATCAGCGGCTTGGCCAGGATGTTGGCGCAGATGATGTCGAACGGGCGGTTCTTCTTCAGGATCGGGTTGCGATAGCCGTCCGACACCACCGAGGTGAAGCGCGATCCCACCTGATTGAGGCGGGCGTTATTGGCCGCCACCTTGACCGCGCCGGGATCGATGTCGGTGGCGATCACGTGGGTCGCCCACATCTTGGCCATGGCGATGCCCAAAATGCCCGAACCCGAGCCCAGGTCCAGCGGATGCATGAAGCGGCGCTTCTTGGCCAGCTTGTCCAGCGCCAGCAGACAGCCGCGCGTGGTGGCGTGCTCGCCCGAACCGAACGCCGTGCCGGCGTCCACCAGCAATTCGATGCGGCCGATGGGGGTGGGTTCCTCCCAATGCGAGCCGCGCACATAGAAGCGTCCGGCGTCGATGGCGGGGAAGTCGCGCAGGTTCTCCAGCACCCAATCCACGTTGGGCAGACGCTCGACGTGCAGCTCGGGCACGTCGAGGCCGTTGGCCGCCGCCACCGCCGACAGCGCGGCGATGATGGTGACCCGCTCGGGCGGGGTGCGCGAATAGCCTTCCAGGTGCCACGGACAATCGCCGTCGGAAATGCCCGACTTGTCTTCCATGAACATGGTCACCGATTCGGCGAAGCGCTCGAACACTTCCTCGAAGATCGGCATGGCCTCGGGGCCGGTGGTCAGGCGCAGGTGCCAGATGTCAGGGAACACGGGGGGCATGGAAACCTCGAATTGTTTGGCGCCTTGATGGCGAACCCTCTTTTCACACCAGCTCGACGAAACTGCCAAGCACCTTCTTCAAGCCGGCCTTGTCGAAATGGATTTCCAGCTTGTCGCCGTCGGCCGCCACCACGGTGCCGTTGCCGAATTTCTGGTGGAACACGCGGTCGCCCGGTTCGATGTCGGCGGCCTGGGCGCGCGGGGCGACGTGGAAGGCGGTGCCCTCGATGGTCGGCTTGCGATAGCCGCCGCCGAAGCCGCCATCGTTCCAGCGCGCCGAGCTGGCGCCGCCGGCGAACAGCCCGCGTTCGGCCTGCCGCTCCACATGGGCGTCGGGCAATTCGTCGAGGAACCGGCTGGGCAGCGCCGCCTGCCACTGATTGTAGATGCGGCGATTGGCGGCGAAGGTCACCAGAACCCGGCGGCGGGCGCGGGTCAGGCCCACATAGGCCAGGCGCCGTTCTTCCTCGAGCCCGGCATTGCCGCTTTCGTCCACGGCGCGCTGATGGGGGAACACCCCTTCCTCCCACCCCGGCAGGAAGACGCTGTCGAATTCCAGCCCCTTGGCGCCATGCAGCGTCATGATGGTGACCTTGTCGACGTCGGATTTCTCGTCGTTTTCCATCACCAGGGCGACGTGTTCCAGAAAGCCCTGCAGGCTGTCGAAGTCGCTCAGCGCGCGCACCAGTTCCTTGAGGTTTTCCAGCCGGCCCGGCGCCTCGGCGCTTTTGTCGTTCTGCCACATCTCGGTATAGCCCGACTCGTCGAGGATGACGCGGGTCAGCTCGTCATGGGCCAGGGTGTCAAGCTGGCCCCGCCAGCGCATGACGTCGTCGCAGAACGTCGCCAGCGCCTTGCGCGGCTTGGGCTTCAGCTCGTCGGTTTCCACCAGCAGGCGCGCCGCCTCGAACAGCGACAGCGAGCGGGCCCGCGCGGTGGCGTGCACCATCTGCAGCGCGGCGTCGCCCAGGCCGCGCTTGGGGGTGTTGACGATGCGTTCGAAGGCCAGCCCGTCATCGGGCGAGTTGACCAGCCGCAGATAGGCCATGGCGTCGCGGATTTCCTGACGTTCATAGAAACGCGGGCCGCCGATGACGCGATAGGGCACGCCGGTGGTGATCAGGCGCTCTTCGAACTCGCGGGTCTGGAAACCGGCGCGCACCAGGATGGCCATGGTGGCCAGGGAGTCGCCGCGCCGCTGCAGCGCCTCGATCTCGTCGACCACCACGCGGGCTTCCTCGGGGCCGTCCCACACGCCGCGCACCCGCACTTTCTCGATGGCGTCGCGGTCGTGCTGAAGGCCGGGCCGCAGGGTCTTGCCCAGCCGGCCCTCGTTATTGGCGATCAAGCCCGAGGCGGCGGCCAGGATATGCGGGGTCGAGCGGTAGTTGCTTTCCAGCTTGATGACCTTGGCGCCGGGGAAATCGCGTTCGAACCGCAGGATGTTGCCCACCTCGGCGCCGCGCCAAGAATAGATCGACTGGTCGTCATCGCCGACGCAGCAGATGTTCTTGTGGCTTTGCGCCAGCAGCCGCAGCCACAGATATTGGGCCACGTTGGTATCCTGGTACTCGTCCACCAGCAGATAGCGGAACTGCGACTGGTACTGCGCCAGGATGTCGGGCTGGGTCAGGAACAGGGTCAGATTGTGCAGCAGCAGGTCGCCGAAATCGCAGGCGTTCAGCGTCAGCAGGCGTTGCTGGTACTGGGCATACAGCTCTTGCGCCCGGCCGCCGGCCAGTTCGGTGGCATGCTCGGCGGTCAGCTTGTCGGGCAGCAGGCCGCGATCCTTCCACCGCTGGATGGTGCTCATCAGCGCCTGGGCCGGCCACCGCTTGGTGTCCACCTGCCCGGCCTCCATCACCTGTTTGAGCAGGCGCAGCTGGTCGTCGGAATCCAGGATGGTGAAGTTGGATTTCAGCCCCAGCACCTCGGCATGGCGGCGCAGGATGCGCACACACAGGGCATGGAAGGTCCCCAACCAAACGCCTTCGGCCACCGGACCGATCAGGGTGGCCACGCGCTCGCGCATCTCGCGCGCCGCCTTGTTGGTGAAGGTCACCGCCAGGCATTGCCACGGCTGCGCCCGCCGCGACGCCAGGATATGGGCCAGCCGCGACGTCAGCACCTTGGTCTTGCCGGTGCCGGCACCCGACAGCACCAGCACCGGGCCGTCGGTGGTGGTCACCGCCTGATGCTGTTCGGCGTTCAGGCCCACCAGCCAGGGCGCGTCGGGCGGCACCTGCAGCGGAGCGGAGGAAACGCGGGGCGACGCCGGCTGGAACGGGTCGGGGATATCGTCGTCGAGGGCGAAAGGATCGGACATGGACCGGAATATAGTAGGAACATCCGCCCTCGGCCAGCCCGAAACCGTGCGCGCGGGACAGTCCGGCGAAACGCGTGTAATGTCCGCGCCATGGACACGCTGGTACTCGCCGTCTTCGTCGTCACCTATGTGGGCATGGCCGTGGGCCGGGTGCCCGGGCTCAGGCTGGACCGCACCGGCATCGCCCTGCTGGGGCTGGTGGCGCTGTTGGGCGGCGGTGCGGTGACGCTGGGGGATGCCGGGGCGGCCATCAACATGCCGACCCTGCTGCTGCTGTTCGCGCTGATGATCGTGTCCAGCCAGTTCCAGGAAGCCGGCTTCTATGCGGCGGTGGCGGCGCGGGTGGCGGCGGCCAAGGGGTCGAGCCATCGCCTGCTGGCGCTGACCATCGCGGTCGCCGGCATCGTCTCGGCTGTTCTTGCCAACGACATCGTGGTGTTCGCCATGACCCCCATCGTCGCCGAGGGCGTGCGCCGGCGCGGGCTGGACCCACGGCCGTTCCTGCTGGGGCTGGCGGGCGGCGCCAATGCCGGCAGCGCCATGACCATCATCGGCAATCCGCAGAACATCCTGATCGGTCAGGTCGGCGGCCTGGATTTCTGGCGTTTCCTGTTGGCCTGCGGCGTGCCGGGGCTGCTGTCGCTGGGCGTGGTCTACGCCGCCATCTGCCGGGTCTGGCGCGCGCCGCTGGGCCACCAGCCGGAACCGCGCACCCCCGAGCCCCTGCCCCGCCCCGACGCCTGGCAGACCGGCAAGGGCGTCGCCGCCATCGTCTTCCTGATGGCGCTGTTCGCCACCGACCTGCCGCGCGAGATCGGCGCGCTGATCATCGCCGCCGGTCTGTTGATGAGCCGCCGGCTGTCCAGCCGCGACATGATCGGCGCGGTGGACTGGCACCTTTTGGTGCTGTTCGCCTGCCTGTTCGTCGTCACCGACGCCTTTTCGTCCACCGGCTTCGCCGCCCATGGCGCCGAATGGCTGGCCCAGTCGGGATGGATGCCCCATCGCCTGGGGGTGATGGCGCCGCTGATGCTGGCCGGCAGCAACACCATCGGCAACGTGCCGGCAACCATGCTGATCCTGTCGGTGTGGCCCATGGCCGAGCCGGGGCCGCTGTATGGCCTGGCCCTGCTGTCCACCCTGGCGGGCAATTTCCTGCTGGTGGGCAGCCTGGCCAACATCATCGTGGTCGAACGGGCGGCCCGCGCCGGGGTGTCGCTGTCGTTCATGGACTTCGCCCGCGCCGGCATTCCCATGACGCTGGCGACCATGGCCGTCGCCATGGGCTGGCTGCGGGCCGGCCAGTGGATGGGCTGGTAACACCAAATCCCGGTGAGTGGCACTCATCGGGATTTGGTTAGGCCCAAGGGGCCGCGCGGCTTATGCCGCGGGAGGCCAG
>DATGXU010000032.1:0-10322 GCA_035298685.1 Magnetospirillum sp.
CCCCCGCCGCCGGCGACGCCGGCGCAGTGGCGGTCAGCGCCCCCGCAATCAGGACGCTGGCGACGGCACCGCCCTTCTCGATCCAGCCGATGGGGCGTAATTCCACCGGCCGCCCCTGCATGCGCAGCCAATTCTGGGTGAAGGAAGGAATGATGCGGCCGCCCACAATGGCGATCATCACCAACAACACCGCCATGCCCAGATAAACGCCGCGCATGGGATCACCCACATGCAGGAAAATCCCGGCATGGACCGTTCCGTCGGCAACCAGGAACAGCGCCAGGACGGGCAGGAAGGCGACGTTCCGGGCCTTGCCGGCGGCAATCAGCGGCTTGGCCAGCAACACCGCCAGGAATGGGATGTAGGACAGGTCGGCTGCCGCCACCACCAGCGGCGGCAGCATTCCCGACAGGGTAAAGGCCAGCCGCCCCGCCAGCCATAGACCGAACAGAACCATCAACGGCCGACCGCTGACGTGGTGGGTATTGGTCCAGTTGGGCACGGCGGTCAGCAGAAAGCCGCCCACCGCCGCCGCCGCGAAACCGAACACCATTTCGTGCCCATGCCAGACCACCGGCGTGAACGGCAGGTTCAGCGTCAGCCCGCCGGTGTACAGAACCAGCCACAACGGCAAGGCCAACGCCGCCTGGATGCCGGCGAACAGGAAGAATGGGCGAAAGCCGGCAGCGAAGAACAGAGGACCCGGCTTGCCGCGGTAAACCGGCTCCTGCAGTGGAATAGTCGCCATTCACTTTTCTCCTGCGGGGCGAATGCTCCCAGATTGCGGCCATCCGCCCGAACCCACCTTGATGGGGATCAAGGCCCGGCCCGCACTTTGTCGCAACCCCGACAGCACGTCGTACATACGACACCCCAACAGCCACCCCCAGGGGCATGATCCCAACGTTTCCGCCACTTCCCATACTTGGCACGGCGCTTGCGAGGTACACCGCGGTACGATCCCCGATCGCGGAGGCCGCCGGTGAGCAGCAACGTCATCCCCCTCTCGAGCATCCTGGCCAAGCGCCCTCAAGCGGCGGCCGACGCCAAGCCAGCCGGCGGCTGTTCGTCCAGTTCCTGCGGTTCTTCCAAGGGCCGGGGCGACATGCCCGACCACGTGTGGAACAAGATCAAGGACCACCCCTGCTACAGCGAGGAAGCCCACCATTACTTCGCCCGCATGCATGTGGCGGTGGCGCCGGCCTGCAACATCCAGTGCAACTACTGCAACCGCAAGTACGACTGTTCCAACGAGTCCCGCCCCGGCGTGACCAGCGAGCGCATGACGCCGGAACAGGCGGCGCGCAAGGTGGTGGCGGTGGCGAACAAGGTGCCGCAACTGTCGGTGCTGGGCATCGCCGGGCCGGGCGATTCCATGTTCGACGCCCGCAAGACCTTCGAGACCTTCCGTCAGGTGGAGAAGCTGCTGCCGGACCTGAAGTTCTGCGTCTCGACCAACGGTCTGGCGCTGCCCGAGTACATCGACGAACTGGCCGACCACAACATCGATCACGTGACCATCACCATCAACATGGTGGACCCCGAGATCGGCACCGCCATCTATCCGTGGATTTATTTCAACGGCAAGCGGTACACCGGCCTGGACGCCTCGAAAATCCTGCACGAGCGTCAGATGGAGAGCCTGGAACGGCTCAAGGACAAGGACATCCTGGTCAAGGTCAACTCGGTGATGATCCCGGGCGTCAACGACCACCACCTGCTGGATGTCAACGCCGCCATCAAGGAACGGGGCGCGTTTTTGCACAACGTGATGCCGCTGATCTCGGACCCGGCCCACGGCACCCATTTCGGCCTGACCGGCCAGCGCGGCCCCACCCCCGCCGAGTTGAAGGCCTTGCAGGACAAGCTGGCCGGCGGCGCCAACCTGATGCGCCATTGCCGTCAGTGCCGCGCCGACGCGGTGGGCATGCTGGGTGAGGACCTGTCCCAGGATTTCACCATGGACAAGATCGTCGACGACGTCGCCTACGACCCCGAGCCGCGCCGGCTGTACCGCGAGGTGGTGGAACGCGAGCGCGCCGACCACCGCAAGGCCACCGCCGCCGCCGAGGCGGAACTGGCCACCACCCTGCCCGCCGCGCCGGCCAAGCTGGTGGCCGTCGCCACCAAGGGCGGCGGCCGCGTCAACCAGCATTTCGGCCACGCCAGCGAATTCCAGGTCTACGAAGTGGACCAGTCGGGCGTGCGCTTCGTCGGCCATCGCAAGGTCGAGAATTACTGCCAGGGCGGCTGGGGCGACGACGACGTTCTGGAAGACAAGGTCATCCCCATCCTGACCGGCGTCGACGCGGTTTTCGTCTCGAAGATCGGCGGCTGCCCCAAAAAGGATCTGGCGCGGGCGGGCATCGCCGCCGTCGACGCCTATCCGTTCGAATATATCGAGACTGCCGTCGCCGCCTGGTACGCCGATGCGTTCGGCGCCGCCGCGCAGGATCTGGCCTGACCCATTGTCACGAAGAGAGGAGTACCAACCATGGCCATGAAGATCATCGCTTCCCAGTGCTCGGCCTGTGGCGCCTGCGAGTTCGAGTGCCCCAACGCCGCCATTTCCATGAAGGGCGACGCCTACGCCATCAAGGCCACCGCCTGCACCGAATGCGACGGCGACGACCCCAAGTGCACCGCGGTGTGCCCGGTGGATGGCTGCATCGTCAAGGCGTGACGCGCCCGCACAGGAGGTGCCGATGGAAGAGATCTGCGAGTTGTACGAAGCCCCCGCCTTCGAGGCGGGCGACAAGGTTCAGGCGATCCGCGCCGTGCGCAATGACGGAACCTATCCGGGCAGCGCCATCGGCCAGTTCCTGATCCAAAGCGGCGACGTCGGCTATGTCAAATCCGTCGGCACCTATCTGAACCGCTTCTACGTCTACGCCATCGACTTCGTCGATCGCGGCATCCTGGTCGGCATGCGCCGCCACGAACTCGAACTACTGGAGCCCGCGCCATGAAGGTGACGTTGCGCAAGGTGGCCGATTACTACGAAATCTATGTCCCCAAGAAGGACCTGGAGGAAAAGGTCGTCGCGATGGAAAACGGCACCCCCTGGGGCGGCGTGATCACCATCAGCAACGGCTGGAAGTTCCAGATGCCGGACATGCCGGCCGACACCCCCATGCCCATCACCGTGGACGCTCGCAAGCTCGGCGACGAGGAGTGACACCATGAGCGCCGCCCCCGCCCCCCATGCCCTGATGGAACGTCTGTCCGCCGAAATGGCGGCCGGCAGGCTGATTCCCTATCTGGGGCCGGAGATCCTGACCTTGGGACCGGTCGAGTCTCCGGTCCCGGCGGGGGCGCGCGCCCTGTCGCATCTGATGGCGTCGCGGGTGGCCGTGCCCGGCCGCATCCGCAACAATCTGTGGCACACTGCCCAGTATATCGAGACCTTCCGCCACCGTGTCACCGTGGACAAGCTGCTGGCGGAGATCTTCAAGCCGGTTCCCGAACCGAACCACCTGCACCGCTGGCTGGCCGGCCTGGACAAGCTGCCGGTGATCGTCGACACCTGGTACGATGGCGCCATGCGCGCCGCCCTGGCCGGGCGCGAGAACTGGGGCTCGGTCCACGGGGCGTCGAAGGCGCGGCGTACCACCGACGTGCCGTGGGTGCGGGCTTTCGACTGGGCGGGGCAGGAATGCGAGGCGGAAGCCGCCTCGGATTGGGGCACCGTACTGTACAAGCCCCACGGCGCCGCCCAACCCGATGGCGACGTGCTGGCATCGGATTCCGACTATGTGGAAGTGCTGACCGAGATCGATCTGCAGACGCCGATCCCCGGCGCCATCAAGGAACGACGGGGCGAACGGGGCTTCCTGTTCCTGGGCTGCCGCTTCTACGACCAGATCCTGCGCACCTTCGCCCGCTGCATCCTGCGCCGGTCGGGCGGTCCCCATTACGCGGTGGTGCCCGACGACCTGACCCCAAACGAGATCAAGTTCCTCAAGGTTGAGGGCATCACTCCGATCGTCATGCCGCTGGCCGAGGCCGCCCTTGCGCTGACCGGCGCGACGGAGACCGCGTAACCGGAAAAGTTGGAGAGGACGTATCCATGGCCAATGTCACTTTCAGCGGCCCCACGCTGCCCAAGAACGTCACCGTCTATGCCGTTGCCGACACCCAAACCCTGTTGGCCCTGGCCAAGAAGCACGACATCGCCATCCCGTTCCAGTGCCAGGACGGCGAATGTGGCTCGTGCCTGATCAAGGTGACCCATTTGGGCAGCAACAAGCCCAAGGCGATCCATTTGACCGACAAGGAAAAACTGACCCTGTCCGTCAACGGCAAGCTGTCGAAGGACGTACTCGAGCAGGCCGAAGTGAACGACATGCCGCCGCCCTATCGGCTGGCCTGTCAGTACCTGGTGCAGGATGAGGACATCCTGGTGGAATTCACCGGCGAACCCGGTGTCGAGATCGACCTGCGGCGATAAGGTGGCGGAAGCGAACGCAGGTCGATGAGGGAGGGGAGCTTCGGTTCCCCTCCCTTTTCATTGGCGAGCAGGAGAACACATCCCATGGCGCACGTGATCTTTTACGAAAAACCCGGCTGCGGCGGCAATGCCCGCCAGAAACAGGCGCTGTTGGAATCCGGACACAGCGTGGAGGCGCGCGATCTGTTGAGCCACCATTGGAGCGAGGCCGAATTGCTGGCCTTTTTCCGCGCCCGGCCGGTGGCGGAGTGGTTCAACCGCGCCAGCCCACGGGTGAAGTCGGGCGAAGTGGTGCCCGAACGGGTGGATGCCGCCACGGCGCTGGCGATGATGCGGGCCGACCCGCTGTTGATCCGCCGGCCGTTGCTGCAGGTGGGCAACCGGTGCGAGGCCGGCTGGAGCGAGGCCGTGATACACGAGTGGATCGGACTGTCCCGCCACGACGTGGCCGAGGGCTGCCCCAAGGGCGAGGCCCATCGGCCCTGCCCTACGCCACCCGCAGGCTTTCAGCCACTTTGAGCAATCCGCGCACTTGGGCGCGGATTTCCTCTGATATCTTGCGATCGAGTTTGCCGAGCCACGCCGAGGGCACGTCCGACAATCCGTACGTCGCCCCGGCCAGCATGCCGGCCAGGGCGCCGGTAGTGTCGGCATCGCCGCCCTGGTTGACGGTTTCGATGACGCAGGTCTTGTAGGAATCGGTCACGAAATAGAAGTGGAAGACCGTCTGAATAGTATCGACCACATAGGCCGAGCTTTGGCCGCGAAACGGATCGAAGCGGAAGGTCTTGTGCTTTTCCACCAGGCCACGGGCCAACTCGCGGGCGCCTTTGACTCCCTCGCCCAACAGCAACGCCTGCACCATGCGCCCCAGTGTCAGGGATGCGTCATCCGAAAGCGGATGGTGGTGGGTAATGCGACATTGCGACAACATCCACGGTTCGTACAAATCGGGCCGGTATAGCGTGGCGATCGCCAGCGGCAACAGGCGCATGGCGGCACCGTTGCCGCCGTCGCCGTCGCAAAAGGCGCCTTCGGTGGTGCCGTGGATCATGTAGCGGCGAATGCCGCGCCGGCAGGTGTTGCCGATGTCCACCGGACCGCTTTTCAGCCATGCGGTGAATTCCTCGCACACGTCCTTGGCGTCGAAAGTCCCTTGCCGCACCAGCGACCGGCCCAGCGCCAGCGCCATCTCGGTGTCGTCGGTGATCTGTCCCGGCGCCAGGTGCAGCCAGCCACCACCGATCATCTTGCGGTGAACGCCGTACTTCGCCTCGATCTCGCGCCGGGTCATGAACTCGACCGTGGCGCCCAGGGCATCGCCGACAGCAAATCCCAGAAAGGCGCCCAGCGCCCGTTCCTCGAGGGTGATTTCCGCCATGGTGACCCTTTCGTCCTAGAAATAACTGGCGGTGACGCGGTAATCGCCACCGACGACAAGGTATTCGCCCTCGCCCTTGAGGGGGTGGATGGGCAGAAGCGTGTTGAAAAAGACGATTTTCACCACCGGAACCTCGGCGGTGAGAATGGTGTCGCCGAAGCAATCAGCCACCGCGCGGTCCGACGAAAACGAGGCAAGGTTGTTCAGGCGCATCACCACGGTTTTCTTGTCGATGCGCTCGACCACCTGATGTTCGTCGAAGGAGTTGATGCCGCGAAAGAGCTGGATGTGCGACTGGCCCGGGGCGGCATAGCGCGCCAGGCCCCATTGGCAGAACTCGTACAGCATGTCGAGCTGGGTATAGATGGAATTGTTGTGGAAGCGGCTCGACATCTTTTCTTCCACGTAAACCGCCCATTCCGGCCCGCCGACGCGGCCCAGCATGGTCTTGTGGAAGGTGGGGAACAGGCCGAAGCGGCTTTCCACCCATCCCTTCAGCACCGCCCCTTCGGGGGCGTTGGAATCGTAGCCCCACCCCTTCAGCAGGCGCAGGAAGCTCGAGCGATAGCGCCGTACCTTGCCGCTGCTCTGGGCGGCCGCCTTTTCCTTTTCCAGCTGCTCGGGATCGATGCCGAACATGGCCATCATGTACTTGTAAAAGGCGTCGCCGGCATCCGGCAGGCTGTCGGCCTGACTGAGCATCTCGAACAGGTTCTTGTTCATCTCGCGCACGCCCGACAGGTGCAGTTCCACCGGATGGGCGTTGAACGCGGCGCTGCCCAACAGATCGGTGGCAAGGCCGACAAGATTGGTGGAATGGCCGATACGGCGTTGCGGCTCGGGCATGGTGTCGCTCGGTCCCCCTGATGCGTCACCTTCCGCATATGCAAGAAGCGTACCCATTATTGTGGGCAATCGCCGCGCCAGAAACCACAATTCCTGTGTGGGTTCCAACACTATGTCGGATTCCCAACACCCCATTCCGCTAGCCCAGAAATCCGACATTCACGGCACCGCAATCGAAAAACCCTTGTTTTTCCTTCGCTTTCAACCTTCCCCAAGAGTTGGCACGGCCATTGCGAGGCAGGGTGTGTGGCGGAGGTCCAGCCCCCGCCAAGAAATTCGGAAGGCTTGGACAGCGAAAGGAACATCACATGTCACTGCGTCAGATCGCTTTCTACGGCAAGGGCGGTATCGGCAAGTCCACCACCTCCCAGAACACCCTGGCGGCTCTGGTCGAGATGGGTCAGAAGATCCTGATCGTCGGCTGCGACCCCAAGGCCGACTCGACCCGCCTGATCCTCAACACCAAGCTGCAGGACACCGTGCTGCACCTGGCCGCCAAGGCCGGCTCGGTCGAGGATCTGGAACTCGAAGACGTGATGAAGATCGGCTACAAGGGCATCAAGTGCACCGAGTCGGGCGGCCCCGAGCCGGGCGTCGGCTGCGCCGGCCGTGGCGTCATCACCGCCATCAACTTCCTTGAAGAGAACGGCGCCTACGAGGACGTGGACTACGTGTCCTACGACGTGCTGGGCGACGTGGTGTGCGGCGGCTTCGCCATGCCGATCCGCGAGAACAAGGCCCAGGAAATCTACATCGTCATGTCGGGCGAGATGATGGCGCTGTTCGCCGCCAACAACATCGCCAAGGGCATCCTGAAGTACGCCGGCACCGGCGGCGTCCGTCTGGGCGGCCTGATCTGCAACGAGCGTCAGACCGACCGCGAGCTGGAGCTGGCCGAGGCCCTGGCCGCCAAGCTGAACACCCAGATGATCCACTTCGTGCCGCGCGACAACATCGTCCAGCACGCCGAGCTGCGCCGCCAGACGGTGATCCAGTACGCCCCCGACTCGCAGCAGGCTCAGGAATACCGTCAGCTGGCCACCAAGATCCACGCCAACGGCGGCAAGGGCACCATCCCGACCCCGATCAGCATGGAAGAGCTGGAAGACATGCTGCTGGAGTTCGGCATCATGAAGTCGGACGAGCAGGCCCTGGCCGAACTGCAGGCCAAGGAAAAGTCCCTCTGCAACGCCGGCTGATCGCCGCTGCGGCCTAGCCTTCCGCCCGTCCGCCGCCCCTTTCCTCCTCCCGGGGGCGGCGGCACCGGCGGACCGAGAGACTGAAAGCTTAAAGGAGAAGGGGCATGAGCCTCGATCAGACCAACGACGCTGCCTTCCACGAGGCCCTCATCAAAGAGGTCCTGGAACAGTATCCTGAAAAGACCGCCAAGAAGCGCGCCCGCCATCTGAACGTCAGCAAGACCGACGATGCCGGCAGCTCCTCGTGCGGCGTCAAGTCCAACATCAAGTCCGTCCCCGGCGTGATGACCATCCGTGGCTGCGCCTATGCCGGCTCGAAGGGTGTGGTGTGGGGTCCGATCAAGGACATGGTCCACATCTCGCACGGTCCGGTGGGCTGCGGCCAGTATTCCTGGTCCCAGCGCCGCAACTACTTCACCGGCACCGTGGGCATCGACTCGTTCGTGACCATGCAGGTGACCTCGGACTTCCAGGAACGCGACATCGTCTTCGGCGGCGACAAGAACCTGGAAAAGATGATTTCCGAGCTGGACGAGCTGTTCCCGCTGAACAACGGCATCTCGGTGCAGTCGGAATGCCCCATCGGCCTGATCGGCGACGACATCGAAGCCGTCTCCAAGAAGGCGTCGAAGACCATCGAAAAGCCGGTGGTGCCGGTGCGGTGTGAAGGCTTCCGCGGCGTTTCCCAGTCGCTGGGCCACCATATCGCCAACGACGCCATCCGTGACTGGGTGTTCGAAAAGACCAACCCCGAGTGGGAAACCGGCCCCTACGACGTCAACCTGATCGCCGACTACAACATCGGCGGCGACGCGTGGCCGAGCCGTAAGCTGCTCGAGGAAATGGGCCTGCGCGTCATCGGCTCGTGGTCGGGCGACGCCACCCTGGCGGAAATGGAGCGCGCCCCCAAGGCCAAGCTCAACCTCATCCACTGCTACCGGTCGATGAACTACATCTGCCGCCACATGGAAGAGAAGTACAACATTCCGTGGGTGGAATATAACTTCTTCGGCCCGACGCAGATCGCCGAATCCCTGCGCAAGATCGCGGCGCAGTTCGACGACACCATCAAGGCCAATGCCGAAAAGGTGATCGCCAAGTACCAGCCGCTGGTCGATGCCGTCATCGCCAAGTACAAGCCGCGTCTGGAAGGCAAGAAGGTCATGCTGTACGTGGGCGGCCTGCGCCCCCGTCACGTCGCCACCGCCTATGACGATCTGGGCATGAACATCGTCGGCACCGGCTATGAATTCGCCCACAACGACGATTATCAGCGCACCACCCATTACGTCAAAGACGGCACGCTGATCTACGACGACGTCTCGGGTTTCGAGCTCGAGAAGTTCATCGAGAAGATCCGCCCCGATCTGGTGGGTTCGGGCATCAAGGAGAAGTACGCGACCCAGAAGATGGGCGTTCCCTTCCGCCAGATGCACTCGTGGGACTATTCGGGCCCCTATCACGGCTACGACGGCTTCGCCATCTTCGCCCGCGATATGGACATGGCCATCAACAGCCCGATCTGGAGCAAGTTCAAGGCTCCCTGGAAGGCCGCCTAAGCTTCGCCCTAGCACATATTCCCTCCCCGCGTGTCGCCCACAAGACGGGGGCGCGGGGAGGATGAAGGAGAACTGCCATGCCGCAGAGCGCAGACAAGGTCAAAGACCACGTTTCCTTGTTCCAGGAGCCCGAGTACAAGGAGCTCTTCGCCAACAAGAAGGCCCAGTTCGAGTGCCGCCCCAGCGACGACGCCGTCGCCGCCCAGGCCGAGTACACCAAGACCTGGGAATACCGCGAAAAGAACTTCAAGCGTGAAATCGCGGTGATCAACCCGGCCAAGGCGTGCCAGCCGCTGGGCGCCGTTTTCGCCGCCGCCGGTTTCGAAGGCACCCTGCCCTACGTGCATGGTTCCCAGGGCTGCGTCGCCTATTTCCGCTCGCACCTCGCCCGTCACTTCAAGGAAGCCGTGCCGATCGTGGCCGACTCCATGACCGAGGACGCGGCGGTGTTCGGCGGCCTCAACAACCTGGTCGAAGGCCTGCTGAACGCCTACACCCTGTACAAGCCCAAGATGATCGCCGTTTCGACCACCTGCATGGCGGAAGTCATCGGCGACGACTTGTCGGCGTTCATCGGCACCGCCAAGGAAAAGGAATCGGTTCCGGCCGATTTCCCGGTTCCCTTCGCCCACACCCCGTCGTTCGTCGGCAGCCACTGCACCGGCTACGACAACCAGATGAAGGGCATCCTGAACTACTTCTGGGAGCGCGAGAGCGTCAAGGAGCGCACCCCGAACGAGTCCGTCAACATCATCCCCGGCTTCGACGGCTACGCGGTCGCCAACAACCGTGAACTGAAGCGTTATCTCGACACCATGGGCGTCGAGTACACCCTGCTGGGCGACGTGTCGGACATTTACGACACCCCGTCCGACGGCGAATACCGC
>DATGXU010000033.1:0-4601 GCA_035298685.1 Magnetospirillum sp.
CAGCGCACCAAGAACCACGCCTGCCGCCTGCCCGAGCGTGCGTTGGGGAATTCGATGCCCACCTGCCACAGGCCGGCATCGGCGCGGCAATGCAAGGCGCCACCCGCCGCCTCGCCGACGAATGCGCCCTCGATCACGCCGTCCTTGTCCCTGAGTGCGCCGTGCCAGCGACGGGCGTTGTCCTGGCGGGCGGGCTCGGTCCATTGGCTACTTTGCGGCCACGGTGCCGTCAGCCATTCCTCGACGAAATTGGCCGGCGTCAGGGCGATGGGGTCAAGCCGGCGCGCTTCCGACCCCTCGATGCGGTAACGGCGCTGCGCCCAGCGGGAATGGACGTCGAAATCGATGCTGCCCAGCACCAGTTCGACCTCGGCCTCGTCACCGTTCAGGCGCCCGTCCAACGGCCCCACCACGTCGCTGAGAAAGGCGAAGTGGCTGTCGTCCAGGATGGTGGTTTGCGGCTGCCCAAGGCCGGTCCGCCATAGGCGCACATAGGCCACGTGCCAGCTCGACGCGCACCATTCCTCGACGCCCAGCGCCATCACCAGACGCCCGTCGGCGGCGTTTCCATGATCGGGCGACACATGGACCGCCGTGATGGTTTGCGGCTGATAGGGCAGGCCGGGCATGAAGATCTGCTCGCCGCGCCAGAACCGCCGCCACTGGCCGTCCACCCGTTCATAGAGATAGGCCGAGTCGTCACCGCCGCATTCGATGGCGATGCTGGTGCGGGCCTCGAGCAATTGCCCATTGCGCCGAATGCCGACCTCGATCTGTCCCAAGGTATCGCTGGCGCCGGGTTCGCTGGCGCAGCTGCCATCGGTGGCGATCGGGCCAAGGGAACGGTTCAGGCGTTCCGTCAGCGCCGCCGGGTCGGCATCCGCCGGCTCATTGGCCAGTTGCTGGTCAAGCCACGCCGCCAGCCGCCGCTTGATGCCGTTCTGCTGGTGCGAAGCCCCGCGCGTCACCCCCGAAACAGCGCATTCCTTGCGCATGGCGGCGACCGCCTGATGGATGCCGGCGGGGGTTTCGGCGGCGGCCAGGGCGACGGGCGCCGTCGCCAGAACGATCGCCGTCGCCATGGCCAAAAGCGAAGAACGGCCGCGCGTCATTCCTTTTCCGCCTTGCGTCGCACCGTTTCCCAATCCTTGGGCGGGGTTATTTCGGCCGCCCACAGGCCGCGATGGGCGGCCACGGCGGCGGTCTGCTCAGAGTCGTAGGGGCTGTCCTTGGTGGCGCGCACCACGCCCGACGCCACCAGCTGACGGGCCAGGTCGCCGTCGCCGCCCTTGCAGCGGCCATACAAGGTGTCGCCGGCCACGTCGAACAACTCGCACGCCACCCCCTTGGCCGTCAGCTCGGCCATGCGCTTGCGAGCCGGGCGGTTGCAGGGGAAGTCTTCCTTGGTGGTCTTGTTGGCGCACAGATCGCGATGGGACGGCGCGGCGATGCCCATCAATTGCACCCGCAGTCCGCGCACCTGCACCGATTCGCCGTCGAAGCCCTCGGCACGGCCCCACACGCAGGCGCCGCCGTCGCCGTCCTCCGCACAGCGCAACGGCGCCGCCTGGGCGGCGGCGGCGAACAGGACCGCTATCAAAGGAAGTGACGTCTTCATGGATACACGCATGGCGACAGCATAGCGCGCCCGAACAAAGACGCCAACTGGACACGGGGCCAAGGCACGGGTTAAAAAGCCGTTTCGCTCCGGGACATCCGGGTTTCGCGGGCGCACCCGCGCTCGTCGCACGATCACGGTAGAGGCCATGCAAACCGCAAACGACATCCGCCGCACCTTCCTGGATTTCTTCGCCAAGAATGGCCACGAGATCGTGCAGTCCAGCCCGCTGGTGCCCCGCAACGACCCCACGCTGATGTTCACCAACGCCGGCATGGTGCAGTTCAAGAACGTCTTCACCGGCGTGGAAAAGCGCGACTATGTGCGCGCCACCACCGCCCAGAAGTGCGTGCGTGCCGGCGGCAAGCACAACGACCTGGACAATGTGGGCTATACCGCCCGGCATCACACCTTTTTCGAGATGCTGGGCAATTTCTCGTTCGGTGATTACTTCAAGGACGACGCCATCGCCCTGGCGTGGAACCTGATCACCAAGGAATTCGGCCTGCCCAAGGACAAGCTGCTGGTCACCGTCTATCACGACGACGACCACGCCTTTAACGTCTGGAAAAAGGTGGCCGGGTTCTCGGACGACCGCATCATCCGCATTCCCACCTCGGACAATTTCTGGGCCATGGGCGACACCGGCCCGTGCGGCCCGTGCTCGGAAATCTTCTTCGACCACGGCGAGCACATTCCGGGCGGCCCGCCCGGCAGCCCCGACCAGGATGGCGACCGCTTCATCGAGATCTGGAATCTCGTGTTCATGCAGTTCGAGCAGGTGGACAAGGACACCCGCGTGCCCCTGCCCAAGCCCAGCATCGACACCGGCATGGGCCTCGAGCGTCTGGCCGCCGTGCTGCAGGGCAAGCACGACAATTACGACATCGACCTGATGCGCGCGCTGATCGAGGCGTCGGCCCAGTTCTCGGGCGCCGACGTGGATGGCCCGCATAAGATCTCGCACCGCGTGGTCGCCGACCACCTGCGCTCGTCGTGCTTCCTGATCGCCGACGGCGTGCTGCCGTCCAACGAAGGCCGCGGCTATGTGCTGCGCCGCATCATGCGCCGCGCCATGCGCCACGCCCACCTGATGGGCTGCGACCAGCCGCTGCTGTGGAAGCTGGTGCCGGCCCTGGCCGCCGAGATGGGCCAGGCCTATCCCGAGCTGATTCGCGCCCAGGCGCTGATCACCGAGACCCTGAAGCTGGAAGAAACCCGCTTCAAGGCGACGCTCGACAAGGGCCTGAAGCTGCTGGACGAGGAAGTCACCAAGCTGTCGCCCGCCACGCCCCTGGCCGGCGAAGTGGCGTTCAAGCTGTACGACACCTATGGCTTCCCGCTCGACCTGACCCAGGACGCGCTGAAGTCCAAGGGCCTGTCGGTGGACACCGACGGCTTCAACGCCGCCATGGAGCGCCAGCGCGCCGAGGCCCGCAAGGCCTGGGCCGGCTCGGGCGAGGCCGCCACCGAAACCCTGTGGTTCGAGATCAAGGAAACCCACGGCGCCAGCGAGTTCCTGGGCTATGACGCCATTGAGGCCGAGGGCAAGATCGTCGCCCTGGTCGAGAACGGCAAGTCGGTCGAGGCGGTGCATCCCGGCCACGAGGTCATCCTGGTCGCCAACCAGACGCCGTTCTATGGCGAATCGGGCGGCCAGATGGGCGATGCCGGCGTCATCACCATCGCCGGCGGCAAGGCCCGGCTGGTGGTGCGCGACACCCAGAAGAAGCTGGGCGAGCTGATCGTCCACATCGGCACCGTCGAGGGCGGCCCCATTGCCGTGGGCGAAGACGCCCATCTGGCGGTGGATGCCGACCGCCGCGACGCCACCCGCGCCCACCACTCGGCCACCCACCTGCTGCATGCCGCCCTGCGCAACGCGCTGGGCGAACATGTGACCCAGAAGGGCAGCCAGGTCGGCCCCGACCGCCTGCGCTTCGACTTCGCCCATCCCAAGGCCATGAGCCAGGACGAACTCCGCGCCGTCGAACGCGAGGTCAACCGCCAGGTCCGCAAGAACCGCGACGTCGGCACCAAGCTGATGACCCCGGACGAGGCCATCGAGGCCGGCGCCATGGCGCTGTTCGGCGAAAAGTACGGCGACGAGGTGCGCGTGGTCTCCATGGGCGGCGACGACACCGGTCTCCACTTCTCGGTGGAACTGTGCGGCGGCACCCATGTCCGTCGCACCGGTGACATCGGCGGCTTCAAGATCGTGGCCGAAAGCGCGGTGGCGGCCGGCGTCCGCCGCATCGAGGCGGTGACCGGCGGCGCCTTCCTGGCCTGGGCCGAGGAGCAAGAGGAACTGGTGGCCCGCGCCGCCGGTGCCCTCAAGGTCGCCCCGGCCGACCTGCCGGCCCGCATCGCCCAGTTGCAGGACGACCGCCGCAAGCTGGAACGCGAACTGGCGGAAACCCGCAAGCAGCTGGCCACCGGCGGTGGCGGCAACGGCGGCGCCGCGACCAAGGTGGTGAACGGCATCACCTTTGCCGGCCGCGTGCTGGACGGCGTGCCGGCCAAGGACCTCAAGGGCATGGCCGACGAGATCAAGAAGCAGATCGGTTCGGGCGTGGTCGCCCTCTTGTCCACCGATGGCGGCAAGGCCAGCCTGGTGGTCGGCGTCACCGAGGACCTGACCGGCAAGGTGTCGGCGGTCGATCTGGTCCGCGTCGGTTCGGAAGCGGTGGGCGGCAAGGGCGGCGGAGGCCGTCCCGACATGGCCCAGGCCGGCGGCCCCGACGCCGCCCAGGCCCAGGCCGCCATCGACAAAATCGAAGCCGCCCTGGCCGGCTGACCATAAAAAGGGGGAGGGCCGCAAAGCCCTCCCCCCTTCTCTTTCCGCCTTTGGCCGGCTGCCTACAGCCCCAGCACGTCGCGCATGGAATAAAGGCCGGCGGGCTGGTCCTTGGCCCACACCGCCGCACGCACCGCGCCCTTGGCGAAGACGGCGCGGCTGGACGCCTTGTGGCTCAGCTCTATC
>DATGXU010000034.1:0-2038 GCA_035298685.1 Magnetospirillum sp.
CATCCCCCGCCCCTTCGTAGTGGCGCCGCAATTCCCCGCCGTTTTCGACAAGGTGGTGCGTGAGTTCGTGGTCAAATCCATGCGCTCGACCCGCCGCATCAAGGACCTTGCGGCCAGCCGCAACTGGCAGGCCAAGGGCAGTGCCGAGCGCCTGGTCGGCATGATCCTGGGCCAGGACGACAACAACCCGATCCTGCATTACTGGGACCAGCGGTGGCAGAGCTTCGATCCGGCGCAGGCCACCGCCAAGGGCAAGGGCACCATCCGCCCCCAGGACAATCCATGGGATTTGTTCAAGGAAGACGGCGCCAAGAACGACTATATCCCGCCCTACTTCACCGACATCCCCATGCTGCAGCGCCTGATCCGCTATGACGGCGAGGTGATCGCCGATGCCTGGCAGCAACTGGCGCAGATCTATCAGCAGGAATTCAACCCGCACACCAAGGCGGAACAGGCCCGTCAGGGCGCCTTCCGCGACGCCGTGCTGCGCACAATGGAAAAGCTGGACCACCACGGCGGCGACCTGTTGGTGATCCGCGCGTTCTACGACCTGCCCAAGGTGGATCGCATGTTCCTGAAGCTGCTGATCCAAAGCCTGGGCCGCACCGATCAGGAACGCGAACGCAAGGCACCGCTGCTGATCGCCTTTTACAACGACCTGCCCCGCTGACGCCATGGCACAGCTGGATCACGTCAACGTGGTGGTAAGCGACCCCGAGCGGTCCATCGCCTTTTACAGCCGGCTGCTGGGCCTTTCGGTGGTCATGGACCGGATGCTGGATGGCCTGTGGTTCGAGGAGGTCACCGGCCTTGCCGGCGCCCGCGCGCGCTGTGTGATCATGGATGCGCCGAACAAGGGCTGCCGGATCGAGCTGCTGGCGTTCGAGGCCGCCAGCGGCACCGCCATTCCCGCCAACGCGCTGCCGCCCACACTGGGCCTGCGCCATTTCGCCGTGCGGGTGGACAACATCGAGGCCTGCCTGTCCACCCTGCCGGAACCGCCGCTGATCATCGCCGTGCCCCGCAACATCGTGCCGGTGGGCAAGCGCATGGCCTATGTGCGCGATCCCGACGGCGCCATCGTCGAACTGGCGGAATACGGCGGCACCCCAAGCTTCACCTGACGGAGACAGCGATGGCCGACGCGCGCATGATCGTCATGGATGCCGACATCACCGCCCTGCGGGTCGAGGTGATCGTCAACGCCGCCAATTCGTCGCTGTTGGGCGGCGGCGGCGTGGACGGCGCCATCCACCGCGCCGCCGGCCCCGAATTGCTGACGGAATGCCGCCGCCTAGGCGGCTGCCTGCCGGGCGAGGCCAAGGTGACGCGGGGATACCGGCTGCCGGCGCCCTGGATCATCCACACGGTCGGCCCGGTGTGGACCGGCGCGCCGCACGACGATGACATGCTGGCCGCGTGCTACCGCAACTCGCTGGCGCTGGCCCGGCCGCTGCCGGCGCGCAGCATCGCCTTTCCCGCCATCTCGACCGGCGCCTACCGCTTCCCCAAGGACCGCGCCGCGCGGATCGCCATCGCCACCGTGGCCGACGCCCTGGCCGGCGACGACTTTTTCCAGCAGGTGGTGTTCTGCTGCTTTGGCGAAGACAGCGCCCGCCTGCATCGGCAGGCCCTGGCCGAGCTTTAGGCCCACAACCGGCGGATGGCGGCGGCGATGTCGGCGGCGGCGTTGAGCGGCGGGTGGGTCCAGGGTTCCAGCCGGGTGCCATCGACCAGCGGCCGCGCCAGCTCGCGCCGGTACAGTTCGGCATGCAGGCGGGCGTGCTTGGGCACCACCAGGCCGTCGGGGGCGAAGATGTAAACCGGGGCGGGGCTGGCGCAGGCCTCGCACGCCATGGACACCGAATCGCCGGTCACCACCAGGGCGTCGGCCAAGGCCAGGAAGCCGAAATAAGGGTTGTCGCCGCCCGCGCGCCACGAATGCACGAAACGAGGCCCGGGCAGGGCCGCCAGCAGCGCCGCCTCGGCCTCGGCCGAGGTGCGGCGGCTGGTGGTCACCAGCACCGAGCCGCCC
>DATGXU010000035.1:0-3636 GCA_035298685.1 Magnetospirillum sp.
GTTACCCCCGCGTGCCAGCAGCGGCGAAATGTCGAATTCGCCGGCCGAGTAGAAGCCGCCCGCCAGGGCCGCCGCTCGGGCGGTGATCAGGCGGTAGGTGCCGACCACCTCGCCATTGGCGACGGCCAGCAGGTGGTCGCACACCGCGTCGAAGCGATCCTCGTCGCGCCCGGTCAGCAGCGTGTGGACGCAGGGTTGTGCCCCCATTTCCTGATAGAACACCCGATAGCGCAGGCGCTGCGCCGCTTCGACGTCGTGGCGCGATGTCGCCAGACGCACTTCGATCTCGGCGCTTTCCGGCGCTGCCGTCACGGCGAGAGAAGAGGGCAGATGGGTCACGGCGCGGTCCTTCTCAATTGAGCGGCTGCAGGGTGTCCGGGAATGGTTGGGCGGCGTCCTGCCGGGACTGGCGGGCGGCGAATGTGGGCCAGTGCAGGATTTCCAGCCGGCCGTCATGGTGCTCGATCAGGGCGGTGCAGCTTTCCACCCAGTCGCCGCAATTGGCGTAGACGGCGCCGTCCACCTGGCGCAGTTCGGCGTGGTGGATGTGGCCGCAGACGATGCCGTCCATGTGGCGGTGGCGGGCGGCGTCGAGGACCGCGCTCTCGTACTCGCCGATGAACTTCACGGCGTTCTTGACCTTGTGCTTCAGATAGGCCGACAGCGACCAATAGGGGTAGCCCAGCCGGCGGCGCACCCGGTTGAAGACGGTGTTGACCGCCAGCGCCAGGGTGTAGGCGTGGTCGCCCAGCACCGCCAGCCAGCGGGCATAGCGCACGATGCCGTCGAATTCGTCGCCGTGGACCACCAGCAATCTCTTGCCGTCGGCGGTTTCGTGGATGGCTTCGGCCACCACGTCCACCGCGCCGAACTGATGGCCGGCATAGCCGCGCGCGAAGGCATCGTGGTTGCCGGGAACGTAGACCACGCGGGTGCCCTTGCGCGCCTTGCGCAGCAGCTTCTGCACCACGTCGTTATGGGCTTGCGGCCAATACCATCCGCGCTTCAGCCGCCAGCCGTCGATGATGTCGCCGACCAGATACAGATGCTCGCACTCGATCTCGCGCAGAAAATCCAAAAGAAGGGCGGCATTGCAACCGCGCGTTCCAAGATGAATGTCGGAAATCCAGACGCTTCGATAATCGGTCATGCGGGGCGCTGTTCCGTAGTTTGCGCCATCCAAATCGTATGGGGCTGTCACAAGGTCAAATGATGTTCATGTTACGAGTCATGCTGCCGTAACATTTATTGTCACCAACACTTAATGCTGAGTTCGTCGCGGGGCGGTGCATACCCGCTGCAGGGATGACCCGCCGATTATTCCGTTCCGCTTCCTCGAGCTGTTGGTGCCATGAAGATCGCCATCGTATCCGACGCCTGGCACCCGCAACCCAACGGGGTGGTGCGGGTGCTGTCCACGCTGGAACGCCACCTGAAGGAAATGGGGCATCAGGTGGGGGTGCTGTCGCCCGACCACTTCCGCACCATCCCGTGCCCCAGCTATCCGGAAATCCCGCTGGCGGTGCTGCCGGGCCGGGGAACGGCGCGCTGGCTCAAGGATTTCGCTCCCGACGCCATTCATATCGCCACCGAAGGCCCGCTGGGCTGGGCGGCGCGGGCGTGGTGCCGCAGGCATGGCCGCCGCTTCACCACCGCCTACCACACCAAATTCCCCCAATACGTCTCGGCCAGGACCAAGTTGCCGCTTGGGGTTCCTTATGCGGTGGTGCGCGCCTTCCACGCCCCCTCGGCCGGGGTGCTGGTGCCCACCGCCACGGTGGTGAACGAGCTTACCCAGTGGGGCTTCACGAACCTGAAGCAGTGGAGCCACGGCGTGGACACCCAGGTGTTCCATCCGCGCCCCAAGACCGCCTTCGCCGACTTGCCCAGGCCGGTGTTCCTGTATGTGGGCCGCGTCACCGTGGACAAGAACCTGCCGGCGTTCCTGGATCTGAAGCTGCCCGGCTCCAAGGTGGTGGTGGGCAGCGGCCCGCAGCGCGACGAACTGATCCGCCGCTATCCCGATGCCAAGTTCATCATCGCCAACGGCGACCAGGAACTGGGAACCTATTTCGCCAGCGCCGACGCCTTTGTCTTTCCCAGCCGCACCGACACCTTCGGCCTGGTGATGCTGGAGGCGCTTGCCAGCGGCGTGCCGGTGGCCGCTTTCCCGGTGCCCGGGCCGCTGGATGTGATCGGCCAGTCGCGTGCCGGCGTGCTGTCCGAGGATCTGGCCGCGGCCGCCCTGGCCGCGCTGGACATCGCGCCGCAAGAATGCGTCAGCCATGCCGCCCAATTCTCGTGGGAGGCGGTGACGCGGCAATTCGTCGATAATCTGGCCATATGAGGCCGCGTGCTCCGTCGGCGTTTCCCATTCCTGTGCGTTTGTTCAAGAATGGTTCTTGTGCGCCGCATATGCCGTTTGTAGCGCCGTGGCTAAATGACGGAACGACATTGAAAAGCCGGGAGCCATGATGTTGACGTCCCAAGCGCCCCATGGCGACAAGTGCGATATGTGGCAGCAGATGGAACAGCAGGACGAAACGGCCAATTGCGCCCACGCCGGTTCCCGGACGGAACTTTGCCACCGATGCCAGATGGCGGTTTCCTATGGGATGGCGCCGCTATGCGACCCTGACAAGGAAAACAGGTTCGCCAATTTCCTTGGTTGATTGCGTTCCGCCAGGGGCGGCGCGGCGCCGGTCAATGCATGGCGAGGCGGGTCAGAAGCGGTTCGGCCAATCCGTTCACCTGCGACCAGTCTCCCTCGGCCACCGCTCGCCCATGATCCAGCACCACCACATGATCCGCCAGCGCCACGGTCGAGGGGCGATGGGCGATCACCACGATGGTCAGGCGGTGGCGCAGGGCTTCCAGCGTTTCAAGGATGCGGTCTTCGTTTTCGCGGTCCAGCGCGCTGGTGGCTTCGTCGAGAATCAACAGCTTGGGGTTGCCTGCCAGGGCGCGGGCCAGGGCCAGACGTTGCCGCTGTCCACCCGACAACAGGGTGCCACGGTCGCCGACCCGCGTCTCCAGGCCCGCCGGCAACGCCCGCACGAAGTCCGACGCGGCGGCCAGATCCAGCGCCGCCCACAATGCCCCTTCGTCACCATGGGGGGCGGCCATGGTCAGGTTGGCGCGAATGGTGTCGTGGAACAGAAAGGCATCCTGCGGCACATAGCCGACCGCTCGGTTCCAGGCCTTGCGTGTGACCCCGCACAGCGGCACGCCGTCGACCAGGACAGTGCCTTCGTCCGCTTCCGTCAGTCCCAGCAGGAGTTCCGCCAGGGTGGACTTCCCGGCGCCCGACGGGCCGACGACGGCCGTGACCGCGCCCGCCGGGATGCGGATGCCAAGCCCGGACAGGGCCGGCGCAGCGTCGCCGCAATGGCGGTAGCAAACGTTTTCCAGCCGTATCTCGCGGGTCAGCGGGGGGATGTCCGCGCTGGCGTCAAGCGGTTCGGCGGCTTGCAGGCATCGCTGCAGCAAGCCGTGCACGGCGGCATGGGCCGGAAGGGCGTGCAGCACCTGCCGCCACGCGTCCTGAATGCGCAAGCTGGCGGCCAGCAGGCGGGCGAAGGTCACCATCAGCACCAATGTTTCGGTCAGCGGCATGCCCAGCCGGCGCACGGCCAC
>DATGXU010000036.1:0-6646 GCA_035298685.1 Magnetospirillum sp.
TGTTCCGGGTCCAGCACCTCGAGCAGCGCCGAGGACGGATCGCCGCGCCAGTCCGCCCCCAGCTTGTCGATCTCGTCGAGCAGGAACAGCGGGTTGGACGACTTGGCCTTCTTCATGCCCTGGATGATCTTGCCGGGCATCGAGCCGATATAGGTGCGGCGGTGACCGCGGACCTCGGCCTCGTCCCGCACGCCGCCCAGCGAGATGCGGACGAAGTTGCGCCCAGTGGCGGTGGCCATGGACTTGCCGAGCGAGGTCTTGCCCACACCGGGCGGTCCCACCAGGCACAGGATCGGCCCCTTCACCTTGTCGGTGCGGGTCTGCACCGCCAAATATTCGATGATGCGTTCCTTGACCTTCTCCAGGCCGTAATGCTCGGCGTCGAGAATGGTCTCGGCCAGCTTGATGTCCTTCTTGACCTTGGTCCGCTTCTTCCACGGAATCGACAGCAGCCAGTCCAGGTAATTGCGCACCACGGTGGCTTCGGCCGACATGGGGCTCATGGACTTGAGCTTCTTCAGCTCGGCCAGGGCCTTTTCGCTGGCTTCCTTGGACAGGCGCGTCTTGCGGATGCGCTCTTCCAGCTCGGCGGTTTCGTCCTTGCCGTCCTCGGTTTCGCCCAGCTCTTTCTGAATGGCCTTCAACTGCTCGTTCAGATAGTACTCGCGCTGGGTCTTCTCCATCTGGCGCTTGACGCGGTTGCGGATCTTCTTTTCCACCTGCAGGACGCCGATCTCGCCTTCCATATAGGAATAGACGCGCTCGAGGCGTTCCGCGATGGTTTCGATTTCCAGAAGTTCCTGCTTTTCGGCGATCTTCAGCGACAGGTGCGAGGCAACCGTGTCGGCCAGCTTGCCGGGGTCCTCGATCTGGTTGACCGAAACCAGAACTTCCGGTGGGATCTTCTTGTTGAGCTTGATGTACTGCTCGAACTGGCTGACCACCGAGCGAGACAGCGCCTCCAGCTCCTGGGTCTCGCCCTCGCGGTCGTCCATCACGTCGGCGATGGCCTGGAAGAAATCCGGATTGTCGGTGAAGCCGCTGATCTTGGCACGGCGACCGCCCTCGACCAGCACCTTGACGGTGCCGTCGGGCAGTTTCAGCAGTTGCAGAACCGTGGAAACGGTGCCGACGTTATAAATGTCGTCGGTGGTGGGATCGTCCTGCGCCGCGTTTTTCTGCGCCACCAAAAGAATCTGCTTGTCCTCGCGCATGACGTCTTCCAGCGCGCGAACCGATTTTTCGCGGCCGACGAACAGCGGAACGATCATATGCGGGAAAACGACGATGTCTCGGAGGGGAAGAACGGGGAAGACGTCGCCACTTGCGATTTCGGCCATGCTGCCTCTTGAACGTATGCGGCCGAGGAATCCGGCGGCCGACTTTTAAAACGCTTTGGAACTGAAACTGAGCCTAAGAGATATACCTAGGTGTCTCCCCTCTCCCGTCAAGGGAGGGCCGGAATAACCGGCCTCTCTCTCGCGGTCATAATACCTTTGCTCGGGCCTCAGGCACTGGTGCCCACGTCCTCCCGACGGTCGGAATGGATGTAGAGCGGCTGGGCCCGGCCTTCGACCACTTCCTTGTTCACCACCACTTCCTCGACGCTGTCGAGGGTGGGCAGTTCGAACATGGTGTCCAGCAGGATGCCTTCCATGATGGACCGCAGACCGCGCGCACCGGTCTTGCGCTGAATGGCCTTTTCCGAAATGGCCTTCAGCGCGTCTTCCTGGAACGACAGCCGGGTGTCCTCCATTTCGAACAGGCGCTGGTACTGCTTGACCAGGGCGTTCTTGGGCCGCGACAGGATTTCCACCAGGGCGTCCACGTCCAGATCGTCCAGGGTGGCGAGCACCGGCAGACGGCCGACGAATTCCGGAATCAGGCCGAACTTCAGCAGATCCTCGGGCTCGACCTCGCGCAGAATCTGGCCGGTCCGGCGTTCGTCGGGGCCACGCACCTCGGCACCGAAGCCGATGGAATTGTTCTTGCCGCGCGAACCGATCAGCTTTTCCAGACCGGCGAAGGCGCCGCCGCAGATGAACAGGATGTTGGTGGTGTCCACCTGCAGGAATTCCTGCTGCGGATGCTTGCGCCCCCCCTGGGGCGGCACCGAGGCGACGGTGCCTTCCATGATCTTCAGCAGGGCCTGCTGCACGCCCTCGCCCGACACGTCGCGGGTGATCGACGGGTTGTCGGACTTGCGGCTGATCTTGTCGACCTCGTCGATGTAGACGATGCCGCGCTGGGCGCGCTCGACATTGTACTCGGCCGCCTGCAGCAGCTTGAGGATGATGTTCTCCACATCCTCGCCCACGTAGCCGGCTTCGGTCAGCGTGGTGGCGTCGGCCATGGTGAACGGCACGTCCAGGATGCGGGCCAGGGTCTGGGCCAGCAACGTCTTGCCGCAGCCGGTGGGGCCGATCAGCAGGATGTTGGACTTGGCGATCTCGACGTCGTTGGACTTACCGCCGTGCTGCAGACGCTTGTAGTGATTGTGCACGGCGACCGACAGGACCTTCTTGGCGTGGTCCTGGCCGATGACGTAGTCATCGAGGACCGCGCGAATATCCTTCGGGGTCGGCACACCGTCGCGCGAGCGGACCAGGTGGGTCTTGTGCTCCTCGCGGATGATGTCCATGCACAGCTCGACGCATTCATCACAGATGAAAACCGTCGGCCCGGCGATCAGCTTGCGCACCTCGTGCTGGCTCTTGCCGCAGAACGAGCAGTAGAGGGTGTTCTTCGAATCGCCGCTCGTGGACTTTGTCATCGGTACTCCATTGGTAAAGCGGCCAGGCAAATTGCTTTCAATGTTAGCCACACGTCAGCGCGGCAGACAACGAAAATCACCCGCGCCCGGCTGTACCCTGACAGGCCGCGCGCGAGCGGCGCCGAGGTGGCCTTGCCCCGGAGCCGACGCTGCCGGCCCCGCACCCCCGTCGGTCGGGGACATGCGGTGCCGGCATCGGATCACGCCTCGCCGGATTCCGGTTCCTTGACATGGCGGCGGTTGACCACCTCGTCGATCAGGCCGAATTCCTTGGCATCGGTGGCGCTCATGAACTTGTCGCGCTCCATGGCCTGCTCGATCACCTCGAGCGGCTGGCCGGTATGCTCGACATACATATTGTTGAGCCGGGCGCGCAACGCAAGGATTTCGCGGGCATGGATTTCGATGTCGGTGGCCTGGCCCTGGAAGCCGCCCGACGGCTGGTGCACCATCACGCGGGCGTTGGGCAGGGCGAACCGCTTGCCCTTTTCACCGGCGGTCAGCAGCAGCGACCCCATGGACGCGGCTTGGCCCAGGCACACGGTGGACACCGACGGCCGGATGTACTGCATGGTGTCGTAGATGGACAGGCCCGAGGTCACCACGCCGCCCGGCGAGTTGATGTAGAAGGCGATATCCTTGTTCGGATTCTCGGACTCGAGGAACAGCAGCTGCGCGCAGATCAGGCTGGCCACTTCGTCGTAGACCTGACCGGTCAGGAAGATGATGCGTTCCTTCAGCAGACGCGAATAGATGTCGTAAGCGCGCTCGCCGCGGTTGGTCTGCTCGACCACCATCGGCACGAGGGTATTCATGTAGAGGTCGATAGGATCTCTCTCGCGCATGGTCCGTCCTTCTCGTCAATCCACAATGTGGCGGTTCTGCAATCCGTCCTAGCCGACGTTTTGCGCAAGCGCCACACATTTCATCAGGAAAATGGTCTGCCCTGGGCCGAAATCCAGTGAACTTCGCGCCGAAACCAGATTGCACCGATCCATTGGGATGAAGGACCCCCACCCGGATGGATAAGGTAGCGTGACGTTCGGCATGAGCGACGCCAGGCGCCCCGTGAGGGCGCGCACCGGAGCCGGCGACCAATGGCCAGGCCCCAAAACAGGACTGGCGGCCCGAGGGCCGCCAGTCAACCGTTTGATTACTCGGCCGAGTCGGCCTTCTTCTTGGCGGCCTTCTTCTTGGGCTTGGCCTCTTCGGCGTCGCCCTGGCCGGCCTCGTCGGGGTCGGTACGCAGGTCTTCCACCGACACTTCCTTGTCGGTGACCTTGGCCAGCTCAAGGATGAAGTCGATGACCTTGTCCTCGAAGATCGGCGCGCGCAGGCTGTTCAGGGCGTCCTGGTTGTTCTTGTAGTACTGGAACACCAGATGCTCCTGACCGGGATAGCGGCGGGCTTCCTCGATCAGCGCCTTGTTGACGTCGTCCTGGGTGACGGTGACCTGGTTCTTCTGACCGACGTCGGCCAGCAGCAAGCCCAGGCGCACGCGGCGCTCGGCCAGGGCGCGGTAATCGGCCTTGAGGGTGTCCTCGTCCTTGGCCGCATCGGCGGCGTCCAGACGGCCGGCTTCCTTGTCCTGCTCGACCTGCTTCCAGATGGCGTCGAATTCCTGGTCGACCATGCCCTGGGGCACCTGGAAGTCATGGTTGGCGGCCAGCTGGTCCAGCAGGGCGCGCTTGAGCTTGGTGCGGGCGATGCCGTCCAGCTCGCGGGTGATTTCGTCCTTGATGGCCTGCTTGAGGGCGTCGAGGCTGTCCATACCGACCTTCTTGGCCAGCTCGTCGTCGATGGCGGCGGGCTTGGGCTCGCGCACTTCGTTGACGGTGACGTCGAACTGGGCGGGGGCGCCGGCCAGGTCGTCGTTGCCATAGGCTTCGGGGAAGGTGACGTCGACGACCACGGCGTCACCGGCCTTCTTGCCGATCAGCTGGTCTTCGAAACCGGGGATGAAGGTGTTCGAGCCGAGCTTGAGCGAGTAGCCCTGGGCGCTGCCGCCCTGGAAGGCCACGCCGTCCTTCTTGCCGACGAAGTCGATCACCACCACGTCGCCGGCGGCCGAGGCGCGCTCGACCACTTCGGAGCTTTCGTGACGCTCGGCGATGCGGGCCAGGGTGTCGGCCACCTCGGCCTCGGGGGCCTGGGCCTTTTCACGCTCCAGCGAGACGGTGGCGAAATCCATGGCGGTGATTTCCGGCAGGACTTCCAGCGCCACGGTGAATTCCAGATCCTTGCCCTCGGCATACGAGGTGATCTCGACCTTGGGCTGCATGGCGGGCTTGAGGCCCTGTTCCTGGATCGCCGAACCGGTGCCGTCGTTGACTGCCGCCTCAAGCACTTCGCCCAGGATCGACGCGCCGTACTTCTGGCGCACGATCTTCAGGGGAACCTTGCCGGGGCGGAAGCCGGGCAGCTTCACCTCACGGGCGATTTCCGCCAGCCGGGTTTCGGTGCGCGCCTCGAGCTGCGCCGCGGGAACGACGACCTTGAACTCGCGCTTCAGGCCGTCAGCATTCGTCTCGGTTACCTGCATCAGTCTTTCGCCAATCGAATCAATTCGTTGCAAGAATACCGGCGGTCGCGGATGCCCCCTGGCGCTCTTGGCGACTGGTGCGGGCGAAGGGATTTGAACCCCCATGGCTTGCGCCGCTGGAACCTAAATCCAGTGTGTCTACCAGTTCCACCACGCCCGCATGAGCAGGTGCGCGACCCCGTCGGCTTCAAGAAACCTGGGAGGCCGGCCCGCCGGAACCGGTGTCTATAGCATAGTCGGAGGCGCGGATACAGGGCTTGTACGACATTTCCGCCAGACCCCCGACTTCCGCCCCGAATGCCGCATTTTGTATTGCTTTTAAAGTTGGCTCTCATACCATCGAGCAAATCTTATACCTTCGTAGGCATCGGCGGCTAGGGGGCCGGCGCCTGCAAGAGGGGCGAGAAGTCTCGAACCGACATCAGCCGGGGACGAACGCTCCAATACCAAAGTTTATGGGGGTAACAATGGATTTGGATCGTGTGGGACGCCTGCAATTCCTGATGATCGACGACGAGACCTGCCGGACGCTGCGCGAATTCCGCGACGTGCTGGTGCCGAAGGCCGACGCTCTTCTCGATGAATTCTACCGGCATGTGCGTGGCAATGCCGCCATCGCCGGCCTGTTCGCGTCGCCCGCCCGCATGGACCACGCCCGCGCCATGCAGAAGAAGCATTGGCTGGACAGCGTGTTCGCGGGGAATTTCGACGACCGTTATTTCGCCAACGTCACCGAGATCGGCAAGATCCACCAGCGCGTCGGGCTGGAGCCGCGCTGGTACACCGCCGGCTATTGCTTCGTGCTGAACAAGGTGTTCGCGCTGGCCGCCGAAACCTATCGCAAGAAGCCGGAAAAGCTGGCCCAGGTGATCGCCGCGGTGAACAAGGCGGCCTATCTGGACATGGATCTGGCCACGTCGGTCTACATCGAGACCAACACCGCCGCCATCATCGCCCGCGAACTGGGCGCCAAGGCCGACGGCTTCGAGCGCGACGTCCAGGGCGTGGTGTCCGAGGTGGCGGCCGCCGCCCACCAGATGGAAGCCAGCGCGCGCACCATGGCCGCCAACGCCGAGGAAACCTCGATGCAGTCCACCACGGTGGCCGCCGCCGCCGAGGAAGCCACCACCAACATCCAGACGGTGGCCGCCGCCGCCGAGGAATTGTCCAGCTCGATCGCCGAGATCGGCCGTCAGGTGAGCCATTCCGCCGCCATCGCCTCGGCCGCCATGGACGAGGCCGAGCGCACCAACGGCATGGTGGAAAGCCTGTCGGAGGCGGCGGGCAAGATCGGCCAGGTGGTCAAGCTGATCAACGACATCGCCAGCCAG
>DATGXU010000037.1:0-18981 GCA_035298685.1 Magnetospirillum sp.
GCGGCCAGCAGCGCGACGGCGGCGACCGCCAGCGGATGGGGGGCCGCCCCGCCGGCCAAGAGCGGGGCGGACAGACCCGAGGCGGCGACCATCACGGCTTCCAGCAGACGGCCCGTGCTCAGCAACACCGCCCTCAGGGCATGGGCGACCGGGCGGGGGCGGATGGTTCCGCCTTCGCCCCGCTGGGCGTTCAGCAGATCGGGCCAGGTTCGGACGCTTGGCTGACGGTCGATGTCGAAATGCCGCATCGGCCTATTCCCCCGGGGTTGACGACGTGAGGATGATCGGACGAACGTCATGGGCAACGCCCGTCACGACATATGCCCCTGGCCGGGGACCACGTGCAGTCTCTCAAGGGGATGTGCGCCGCCGGGGAGGGAGGGCACGCATCGGGATAGGCGGCCGCGTCCCTTTATTGACACATTGGAACTGTTGCTATTTGCGGAGTGGTTCTCCAAACTGGCGCCCGCTTGCCCCCTTTGATGCACGAGGTCCTCGTTGATCCGCATTTCCAGTGCCGTCGCGGCTGTGCTGCTCATCGTTTCCGCCGCCATGCCCGCCCAGGCGGGCGGCTGTGTCAACGCGGCCGAAGCCCGCGCCATGCAGATGCGCCAGCTGCACATACAGCTCCAGGTTGCTTCCCTCAATTGCCGGGCCGACGATCCCAGCCTGCCCGGCAAGTACGCCTCCTACATCCACCGCTTCGGTTCGCAGCTCAACGACAATGCCAAGGTTCTGCGCGGCCACTTCTCGCGCAATGGCGGCAATATCGACCGCTATATGACCGTGCTGGCCAACGACGAATCGCAGCGCGCCCATCTGGTGGAAGGGTATTGCGAAAAGCACGTGCCGTTGTTCGAGAGCCTGTCGTCGCTGAAGCCCCAGGAACTCGAGCAGTTCGCGTCCGTGACCATGGACAAGCCCGACACTCCGGTGTGCGGCGGCGCGCCGGTCAAGCAGGCCAGCGCCCAGATCAAGCCCAAGGCCGCGGCCACGCCGCCGGCCAAGAAGCCCGAAAACAAGGGCTGAGGCTGGCCCATATGGCGAATGCAGGGGGTTCCGGTTCATCCGGGACCCCCTTCCTTTTCGAACATGCCCCAAAGATCAACGCCCTGCGGTGGCGAGGCCGGGGATGTTCTGGTACCATGTCGGAAAAGGTCCGGCCCAAATATCGGTGCGGCCGGCAGAGCCCGGGAGGGGTGCCATGGCCAATCCCTATAGAAGCATCACCGATCTGCAGACCGCCTGGCTGGAGGCTTGGACCAATTCGGCCCAACACGTCTTCCAGTGCTGGAGCCATATGTTCGAGCTGCAGCAGAACTTCCTCAAGCATGCGCAGCAGCACCATCGCGATCATGTCGAGATCGCACGGGGCGCGTCGTTCCTGGATAAATACGGCAAGCGTGCGCACGACATCGACCCCGAACGCGACGTCTGATGCCGGTCGGCGGTTGATATGACTCGCCGCAGGCGCCGTGGCCGACCGGCAAGCCCGAGCGGCGTCTGAGCCCCACCGTCTCGGCATGAACTGAGCCAACGGATCAGTTCATCGGCCGGGCGGTATGATCCCGCCTTGGTCGGAATGTGCCGTGCCGGCATCGAAAGGAGGGACCGGTTGATACCGTCCCTTCCGTTCCTAAATTCCATGCAGTGAGGCCGTACTCCCCCTCGCGGTCTCCCGCCGAGCCTGCCCGCCGACCGGCGGCGGGCTCGGTGCTTTTATGGGGTGATCATGGCTTAACGGGGAGGCGGGAAACACCCCATTGCCGCCCCAAACGCCGTCATGCCCGCGCTTGACGCGGGCATCCACGTGCGGACGCCCAATCCATTGTTGCCAATGACCTTTTCGCGGAAACACGTGGATCGCCGGGTCAAGCCCGGCGATGACGTTGAGGGCAAGGTCCCCGGAATTCCGTGATGAAGCGTTCTGGAATCAGTCGTCGTGCGAGCCGCGGCGGCCGATGGGCAGGTCGCGGTGGATATAGGCGCTCATCACCAGCCCCCAGCCGAACAGCAGCGACAGCATGGCGGTGCCGCCATAGGAAATCAGCGGCAGCGGCACGCCCACCACCGGCACCAGCCCCATCACCATGGCGGTGTTGATGAAGAAATACAGGAAGAACGTGGTGGTCATGCCCAGCGCCGTCAGCCGGCCGAACTGCGAGCGGCAGCGTAGCGAGATGGCATAGCCGAAGGCGGTCAGCAGCGAATACAGCGCCAGCAGGAACAGGCCGCCCATCAGGCCCCATTCCTCGGCGAACATGGTGAAGATGAAGTCGGTCTGCTTTTCCGGCAGGAAGTTCAGCGCCGACTGGGTGCCCATCATGTAGCCCTTGCCGAAGATGCCGCCCGAGCCCAGCGCGATCTTGGACTGGGTGATGTGATAGCCGGCACCCAGGGGGTCCTGGTCGGGGTTCATGAAGATGATCACGCGCTTGCGCTGGTAATCATGCAGGAACTGCCACGCCACCGGGATGGCGCCCAATCCGCTGGCGATCAGCACGCCGAACTTCCACATGCGCACGCCGGACATGAAGAATATTGCGCCCGCCGTCATCAGCAGCATCATGGCGGTGCCCAAATCGGGCTGCTTCATCACCAGGCCGATGGGGGCCAGCACCATCAGCAAGGGCGGGATCAGGAACAACGGCCGCCCCACGTCCTGATAGGTGGCGCCGTGGAAATAGCGGGCCAGCGTCAGGATCAGGGCGATCTTCATGATCTCGGACGGCTGCAACTGGATGAAGCCCAGGTCGATCCATCGCTGGGCGCCCATGCCGATGGTGCCTTTGATGTCCACCGCCACCAGCAGGACCACGGATACCAGATACAAAAGATAGGCGTGCCGCATCCAGAAGCGCAGATCCACCAGCGCCACCGCGATCATGATGCTGATGCCCATGACGAAGCGGATCATGGATTTCAGCGCCCACGGCTCCAGCGAGCCTTGCGCGGCCGAATAAAGCGTCAGAAAGCCGACGCTGGCGATGGCGCTGAGAACGCCGATCAGCGACCAGTTGATCTGCCAGATCTTGTCGCGCCAGCTCATTTCCGTGCGGTTCAGGTGGCTGGACAGCCGGGGCGTCGGACGCATCATCAGCCTTGTCCCCTGTCCATGCCGGCCATGCGGGCGCGTTCGCGCTTTTGCACTTCGATCATGATGTCGCGCGCGATGGGCGCCGCCACCGCCGAGCCGCCGCCGCCATGTTCGACCACCACCGCGATGGAATAGCGCGGGTTGTCCTCGGGGGCGTAGGCGACGAACAGGGCGTGGTCGCGTTCCTTCCACGGCAATTCGTCGTTCTTCTTCACGCCGCTTTCACGTTCGCGCATGGTGATGCGCCGCACCTGGGCCGAGCCGGTCTTGCCGGACAGCCACATGCCTTCCTGCTCGATGCGGGCGCGATAGGCGGTGCCGCCCGGTTCGTTGGAAACGGCGAACATGCCCTTGCGCACCCAGGTGATGTGTTTCTGCGCCATGCCGCAGGACGGCCAGTTGGGGGTGGGGCGGGGCACGGCGGTCTTGTCGGTGATCAGGTCGCGGGCCACGTGCGGCACCACGGCGTAACCGCCATTGGCGATGCGGGCGGTCATGGTCGCCAATTGCAGCGGTGTCGCCAGCACATAGCCTTGGCCGATGGCGTTGATCAGGGTTTCGCCGGGATGCCAGGGCTGCGACAGCGTCTTGCGCTTCCAGGCGCGGTCGGGGATCAGGCCGGGACGTTCGTTGGGCAAATCCATGCCGGTGGGGCCGCCCAGGCCGAAGCGTCGGGCCACCTCGGCGACCTTGTCGAAGCCGACGCGGCGGGCGATTTCATAGAAATAGACGTCGCACGAGTTCTTCAGCCCCGAAACCAGGTCCTGCGAGCCGTGGCCGCCCTTTTTCCAGCAGTGGAACTTGATGTTGCCCAACTGCATGTGGCCGGGGCAGAACACCCGCTGATCGGGCGTCATGGCGCCGGCTTCCAGCGCCGCCATGGCGGTGACCAGCTTGAAGGTGGACCCGGGCGCGAAGGTGCCCGACAGCGCCTTGTTCTGCAGCGGGGAGCGCGGATTGGTGGAGAGGTCCTTCCATTCGTCCGGGGTCAGGCCGCGGTTGAAGGAATTGGGGTCATAGGATGGCGTCGACGCCATCACCAGCACTTCGCCGGTATAGATGTCCATGACCACGCAGGCGGCCGATTCGTCGCCCAGGCGCTGGGCGGCGTATTCCTGCAAGCGCATGTCGAGCGTCAGCGCCAGGTCGACGCCCGGCTCGCCTTCGTTGCGTTCCAATTCGCGGATGACGCGGCCGACGGCGTTGACCTCCATGGAGCTGGTGCCGCCGCGCCCGCGCAGGGCCATGTCGTAAATCTTCTCGACGCCGCCCTTGCCGATGCGGAAACCGGGCAGTTCCTCGAGCGGATCGCCGGTCAGGTCGTTCTCGGACACCGCCGAGACATAGCCCAGGATGTGGGCGCCAAGGCTCTGCAGCGGGTAATAGCGGCTTTGACCGACGTCGATCAGCACCCCCGGCAGATCGGGGGCGTTGACCTCGATGCGCGCCACTTCTTCCCACGACAGGTTCTCGCGCACGGTGATGGGCACGAACGAACGGCGCCGCTTGGCCTCCTTGGCGATGCGGGCGCGGTCGTGCTCGGTCAGGGTGATGATGGTCGCCAGGGCGTCCAGCGTGTACGACAGCGACGGCGTTTGCTCGGCGACCACCAGCACCCGGTAATTGTGCTGGTTGATGGCCATGGCGATGCCGTTGCGATCGAGAATCAGGCCGCGCGGCGGCGGCAGCAGGCGGATGCTGACCCGGTTGTCCTCGGCCAGCATGGCGTATTTGTCCGCCTCCATGACCTGCAGATAGTACATGCGCGCCGCCAGCGTCCCCACCAGGGCAGCCTTGCCCCCGGCCAGCATCAGCGCACGGCGGGTGAAGATCTTCGAACGGTCGTTGTCGTGGTACACGAGGGTCACACGTCCTTCAGGAACGCCATCTGAGTGCGGGCTAGCGCCCAGGTCAGCAGCGGGAACAGGCCCATGGTCAGGAAGTACTCGAAGATCACCGGCAGCGCGTCGACCACCTGGTGCGACAGGATCACCACCAGCAGCCACGACAGCCCGATCGAGCCGGCCGCCAGCAGGCCGAAGGCCCACCACGCCACCATGAACGACTTGCCCAGGAAGAACTTGCGCTGGGACGCGGTCACACCTTGGACCAAAAGCAACACCAGGGCGTTAACGCCCAGCGGGGTGCCGGCCATGATGTCGTAAAGGCACCCCACCAGGAACGCCGCCCACGCCGGCAGCAGATCGGGCCGATAGATGGCCCAGTAATAGACGCCCATCAGCGGCAGCACCGGCGCGATGCCGGCGAAGCCGGGCAGGTGGGTGGGAATGGCGGTCAGCAGCAGCAGAAAGATGGTGACGCTGATTGGGACCAGATGCCGCACCCAGGTGTCCATGTTCACCCAGATGGAGGGCTTCATTCCTGCACCATGGCGCCACGGCGGCGGCGTTCGGGCACCGGCGGCTTTTCGAAGGGCAGGATGCCGCCCAGGCCGTAATCGACGATCGAGACGAATTCCAGCTCGTGGCGGTGCACGAACGGCTCGACGCGGATGACGCCTTCGCTGTTGGACGCCACCACGCCGATGGGGATGCCCGGCGGGAAAGCCGCGCCCGAGGCCGAGGTCACCACCCGCTCGCCCACGGCGATCACCGAGTTGCCGGCCACATAGTTCAGCTTGGGGCGGTCCTTGTTGTCGCCGGACAGGATGGCGCGGGTGCGCGACGATTCCACCATCACCGGAATCTTGGCGTTGATGTCGGTCAGCAGCAGCAGGCGCGACGATCGTTCGCCCACCTCGGCCACGTGGCCGACCAGGGCTTCGCCGGCCAGAACCGCCTGGCCCTTGCGCACGCCGTCGCGGGCGCCGGCGTTCAGCAGCATGGAATGCCCGAAGGCCGAGCCCAGATCGCCGATGACGCGGGCGGTGACGAAGGCGGGATCGGGATCGGGGATGACGTTCAGCTGTTCGTGCAGCACCACGTTCTCGGATTCCAGGCGCCGCGCCAGCGTCTGCCAGTGCTGCAGGCGCTGGTTCTCGGCCTTCAGGCGGGCGTTCTCGGCCCGCAGGTTGGCCAGTTCGCGCACGCTTTCCACCACTTCGGCAATGGTGGTGGCGGGGCGGCTCATGGCGTCGAGAATGGGAGACAGGGCGTCGGCCACGACGGCGCGGGTCCGCTCGATCAGCAGGATGTCCGCCTTGCCGACGATCATCAAGGCGACGGCGCCGATGATCAGGGACACGAAAGCGAACCGCTGGGCAAGCAGCCTCAACGTGGCGAGACGTCCGACCGCACCGGACTGCTTCACGAGGGTTTCCTCCGTTCCCTTGAGGTGCGGCCGCCGGAGGCCGGCCGCCGCGCCGCGAGCAAACGTACTACATCAAGCGAAGCGAAAACTAGTACATGCTGGTCAGCACGTTCTTCAGCTTCGGCATCTCTTCCAGGGCGCGGCCGGTCCCCAGCGCCACGCAGGACAGCGGGTCGTCGGCGATGGACACCGGCAGGCCGGTGGCATGGCGCAGGACATAGTCCAGGTTCGACAACAGGGCGCCGCCGCCGGTCAGCACGATGCCCTTGTCCACGATGTCGGCGGCCAGTTCCGGCGCGGTGTGCTCCAGCGCCACCTTGACCGCCTCGATGATGGCGCCCACGGGCTCGGCCAGGCTTTCGGCGATCTGGCGCTCGGACACGATCAGTTCCTTCGGCACGCCGTTCATCAGGTCGCGGCCCTTGATCTCCATGGTGCGGCCTTCGCCGTCCTCGGGCGGGCAGGCCGAACCGATTTCCTTCTTGATGCGCTCGGCCGAACCTTCGCCGATCAGCAGGTTATGGTTGCGGCGGATATAGGCGATGATGGCTTCGTCCATCTTGTCGCCGCCCACGCGCACGCTGCGAGAATAGACGATGCCGCCCAGGCTGAGCACGGCCACCTCGGTGGTACCGCCACCGATATCGACCACCATCGAGCCGGTGGGCTCGGTGACCGGCAGGCCGGCGCCGATGGCGGCGGCCATGGGCTCCTCGATCAGGAAAACGCGGCGGGCGCCGGCGCTTTCGGCCGATTCCTGAATGGCGCGGCGTTCGACGGCGGTCGAGCCCGACGGCACGCAGACGATGACCAGCGGGCTGGCGAACGAGCGGCGGTTATGCACCTTGCGGATGAAGTGCTTGATCATTTCTTCCGCCACTTCGAAATCGGCGATGACGCCGTCGCGCAGCGGGCGGATGGCCTGGATGTAGCCCGGGGTGCGGCCCAGCATCATCTTGGCTTCGTCGCCGACGGCCAGAACCTTCTTCTTGCCCTTTTCCTCGGCGATGGCCACCACTGACGGCTCATTCAGGACGATGCCGCGGCCCTTCACATAGACCAGCGTGTTGGCGGTCCCGAGATCGATCGCCATGTCCGCGGACATCCAACCCGTCAGCTTCGAAAACATAATCCCTCACTCGAAATCCAGCGTTGCCATAAGCCGGTGCCGGGGCGCGCTGCCCGGTGCCGGCTAGTCCCAGAGGTTCCCGACGCTCGGACTTATATCAGGCCGAGACAGCCGCCGGAGCGGTTTTTTGCCGCTTCACCAAAAGTTTGTTCAAGGCATTCACATAGGCCCTGGCCGACGCCACCATGGTGTCGGTGTCGGCGCCCTGGCCGTTGACGGTCTTGCCGTCTTCTTCCAGCCGCACCGTCACCTCGGCCTGGGCGTCGGTCCCTTGCGTCACCGCATGCACCTGATACAGCTGCAGCCGCGCCTCGTGGGGGACCAGCGCCTTGATGGCGTTGAAGGTGGCGTCCACCGGGCCGTCGCCGGTGGCCTTGATGGTCTTGGTCTCGCCGTCGACGTCCAGTTCCAGCTCGGCCTTCGGCGGATTGTGCTTGGTGCCGCACAGCACTTCCAGCGAACGGAAACGGACACGGTCGTTCTCGCGATAGACCGCTTCGTCGACGAGAGCCACGATATCCTCGTCGAATATGTCCTTTTTGCGGTCGGCCAGATCCTTGAAGCGGGCAAAGGCTTCCTGGATGGCGTTGTCGCCCAGCTCATAACCCAGCTGCTTCAGCTTGTCCTTGAAGGCGGCGCGGCCGGAATGCTTGCCCATGACCAGATGCGAGCGGTTCAAGCCCACCGATTCGGGGGTCATGATCTCGTAGGTCTGGGCGCATTTCAGCACGCCGTCCTGATGGATGCCCGATTCGTGGGCAAAGGCGTTCTTGCCGACGATGGCCTTGTTGGGCTGGACCACGAAGCCGGTGACCGCCGACACCAGCCGCGAGGTGCGGGTGATGTGCTCGGTCTTGATGCCGGTCTGATAGGGCAGCAGATCGGGGCGGGTGCGGATCGCCATCACGATCTCTTCCATCGCGGCGTTGCCGGCGCGCTCGCCCAGGCCGTTGATGGTGCATTCGATCTGGCGGGCACCGGCATTGACGGCGGCCAGCGAATTGGCGACGGCCAAGCCAAGGTCGTTGTGGCAGTGCACCGACAGAATGGCCTTGTCGATGTTGGGCACCCGGTTCATCAGCATGGCGATCAGCGCCGCGTATTCCTCGGGCACCGCATAGCCGACGGTGTCGGGAATGTTGATGGTGCGGGCGCCGGCATCAATGGCGGCTTCCACGCAACGGCACAGAAAATCGTGTTCGGTGCGCGAGCCGTCCTCGGCCGACCATTCCACGTCGTCCACCAGGGTGCGGGCATAGGCCACCGATTCGCGGACCTTCTCCAGCACCTTTTCCGGCTCCATCTGCAGCTTGTACTTCATGTGCAGCGGGCTGGTGGACAGGAAGGTGTGGATGCGGTGGCGGGGCGCCAGCTTGACCGCCTCGGCGCAGCGTTCGATATCGCCCTTGGTGGCGCGGGCCAGGCCGGCGATGGTGGCGTTCCTGACCACCTTGGCGACCGCCTGCACCGCCTCGAAATCGCCATTGGACGCGATGGGGAAACCGGCCTCGATGACATCGACGCCCATCTCTTCCAGCGCCAGCGCGATCTTGACCTTCTCCTCCAGATTCATGGAGGCGCCGGGCGACTGCTCGCCGTCGCGCAGGGTGGTGTCGAAGATGATGACCCGGTTCTTGTCCATGTTCACGCCCAAACTATGGTCTAGCCCTGCCTGCGTACAACGCCGCCGCGCCCTGGCTCAGGCCCGGGAACGCAGTGTGTCGCATGACCGGAACACGAGAGACGAGGCGACACCGGGGAATCCGGGAACCGCGCGGGACAAAGGCGCCTCGGCGCCCGTTTCTCGCGTCGCTCCGATCCGTCACGATCATTGTCCGCCTGGCTTTTGTGGTTGGAACTGCCATCGAATTCAATAGCAGCCCCAAAGCCGCAATAGGAAGTCCGAGTTGCACATCCTTGTCAACTAGATCGTATGCGGAAGGACCGCTGTCCGAGGCCTTTCTACCCCAAACGGGAGAGCCGCGCCTGTACGAAAAAGGGGATAGGACGAGTATAGGGCGGCCCCGCCTGGACGGGGTGCTGGAGCGCGGCTCTCAGGACTGCCCGCGCAGTTCGGCGATGACGCCGGACACGGTGGCGGACAGCTTGCTCGACAATATGAACAGATTGTCCGAAGACACCTGAACGCGGGCCGACGCTTCGCCGCTACGGGCGGCGGCGGCGTTCAGGTGTTCGAGCTGGTCCGAGATTTCCATGGCGCCTTGCGAGGTTTGGGCGATGTTGCGGGCGATGTCGCGGGTGGCGGCATCCTGGGCGCGCATGGCGGTGGCCATGCCTTGGGCGATGCCGTCCACTTCGCCCACCACCGCCGAAATGCGCTGAATCTCGTCAACGGCCTCGGTGGTTTCTGCCTGAATGGCACGGACCTGCTGCGAAATTTCCTCGGTGGCGCGGGCGGTCTGGTTGGCCAGTTGCTTGACCTCGCCGGCCACCACGGCGAAGCCCTTGCCCGCTTCGCCGGCGCGTGCCGCCTCGATGGTGGCGTTGAGCGCCAGCAGGTTGGTCTGGCTGGCGATCTCGCTGATCAGGGTGACAACCTCGCCGATGCGGCTGACCGAGGCGGCCAGGCCGTCGATGCGCGACGAGCAGGCAAGGGCGGACTCGCGGGCCCGTTCCGAGGCGGCGACGGTGCTTCCCACTTGGCTGACCACGTCCGAGATCGAGGCCGACAAGGTTTCCGCCGCCTGGGCGACGTTGCCGACGTTGCCGCTGGCCTGGTTGGCGGCGGCCGAGGCGGTCATGGTCATGCCATGGCTGTCGTTCACCACGCCGGCCAGCGCGGATGCGTCCTGGTGTACCTGGGTGGCGGTCTGCGTCAGGTCGGCGACGATGTCTCTCATGGCATGGTCCAGGTTGTCGGCCAGTTCCGCCGTGGCGCGCTGGCGGGTTTGCGCGCTGGCTCGTTCCAGACGCTCGCGCACGGCGGCGGCGTCCGCCAATTCGCGGCCGTTGCGCTGAAACACCAGCAGCGCCCGGGCCATGGCGGCGATCTCGTTGTTGCCGTCGGCATGGGGAATGGCGCGGTCCAGGTTGCCATCGGCCACCTCCATCATCACCGCCGACAGCGAGCGGATGCGCCGCGACAGCAGGCGTGCGGTTGCCACCGCCAGCGAGGTGACGATCAGCAGCGACAGCAGGATGCCTGCAGCCATGCCGATGGCTCCCTGACGCCGCGCCTGGGCGTAGTCCGCTTCCAGTGACGCCTGGTTTGCGGTTGTGGCGGCGATGATGGCGTCGATGGATTGCTTGGCCGGGGCGTAATGCGTTTTGAAGGTGGCCGCTTCGGTTTCGATGTCGGCGAGCAGTTGCGACGCGGTCTCGACCTCGCGGATATAGGCGTCGAGGGCTTGGTGCATGGCGCGCTGTTCGGTGGCCGACAATTGGGCCGAGGCATTGATGCGGGCGGCCAGTTCGCGGGCGGCCTGATGGGCATTGGCGCTGCTGTCCTTGGTGCGGCGCATCAGCATGGCCGACAAGCTGGCGTGCAGATCGAGCGTGCCGGCCTCCACGGCTTCGTCCTCGGCGGCGGGGCGGCGGTGGACGATCTCGGCCATGGTCCGCGACACCTCGGCGGCCGCGTCGGCCAACACCTTGCGCGTGCCGTCGCCGTCGGTGAAGCCAAGGCGGCGATGCTTGTCGGTAAAGCTGTCCCACAGGCGGAAATAGGCCTCTTGCGCGCGGCGCGCCGTCGCCACCTGTTCGCCTTCGTTGCCGTCGGAGAACAGGGTGGTGGCGCGATCCAATGCGGCGAAGATGTCGCGGCGCAGGTTGGACTGTTCTGCCATGTATTTCGCATCGGGTCGGATGATGAATTCCTTCTCGATGTAGCGCGCTTTCAGCAGCAGGAAGTCCAGCGCGACGGCCTCGCGCAGGTCGGACAGCTCGGACATGTGGCGGTTGAAGGCCCTTTCCTGGGCCGAGCGGGTGATCGCATCCTGCGCCGCCACCGTCACGAAGCCGGTGAACACGATGGCGGCCAGAATGTAGAGCTGGCGACCGATGGTCCATTGCGCGAATTTGCCAAGCATGGGGATGTTCCCTTGATAGTCATCGGGAACAGCCTGTGCGCGGATGCTTACGGCAGGCTTACGCAGGCGGGCGGGGAAAAATCGAAGGTGAAACAGGCGCCACCGCCGTCGCGATCCTCCACCCCTAAGCGGCCGCCGTGCAGGCGGGTCGCCTCGGTGGCGATTGCCAATCCCAGACCCGCGCCGCCGCCGCGCACGCCGGTGCCGCGGAAAAACGGTTCGAAGATGGTTTGGTGCAGGGCCTCGGGCACGCCGGGGCCGCGATCAAGCACCGACAGGCGCGGGCCCGTGCACAGGCGGATTTCCACCGTTTCGCCCGGCGGGCTGAGGCGCAACGCGTTCTCGATGACATTGCGCAGCGCGCCCTGGAGCAATGACGCATTTCCCGATAACGGCGCATGGTCGATCTCGGCTTCGAAGACGATGTCGCGGCCGTTGGCATGAGCAAGCGGATAAAGATCGGCCGCCGTGGTCATCGCGATGGCGGCCAGGTCCAAATCCTCGTCGATGGGCAATTGGCGTGCCTCGATGCGGGCAATGGCCAGCAATTGGTCGACGATGGTGCTCATCCGGCTAATGTCGCGCATCACCGCGTCGCGCAAGGCGGTGTCGTCCACCTTGTCGCAGCGCGCCTTCAGGACGGCCAGTGGCGTGCGCAACTCGTGCGCGGCATTGGCGGTGAAGCGGCGCTGCGCTAGGAAACCGGCTTCCACGCGGTCCAGTGCCCCATTGAACGCCTCCACCAGCGGCGCCAGTTCGAGTGGCAGTTCATGGGTGGGCAGGCGCAGATTCAGTGCTTCGGTCGACAGCCCGGCGGCCTGCCGCGCCACTTCGTCGATCGGCGACAGTCCTTTGCCGATGATGATGATGGCGGCGGCCACCGTGGACAGGAACAGCGGCGCGAAGATGGGCAGGATGTCCGTGGCCATCTCGTGCAGGACCCAATCCATCAGGTGGGGAGTCATTTCGGCATAGTGGGCGACCACTGCCACGCGCGTGCCGCCCGGTGTCGCCACCGAAGCGATGATCGCCGTGATCTTGGGGCGGCCCGCCGGTTCCAGCGTTACCGTGCCGCGCGTCAGCCCCAGCCTTAAGGGCGAATCCAATGCCGCCAGCACCTCGCGGTCGGAGCCAGCGGCGATTTCCCCGCTTCCCATATCGATTACGGCTGCCGTATCCACGACTTTGTCGCGTAGCGGCGCGGTGGGCATCAACAGGCCGGCTTCGGTCCGCCAGGTCCCGGCGGCCAGTTCGTTGGCGATATCCTCAAGCCGGTCCGTGACCTCGCTGGCCCGCGTATCATACCCCCGCCACAGGTACAGGCCTGCCGAGCCGATGATGACCAGTGTGTTTGCCAGCACGACCCAGGTGACCAGCCGCCGGACGAGGGAGGGCGCGGCCATCAGGGGGGAGCTCCGGTCAGCATGTAGCCAAGGCCGCGCGCGGTGACGATCGACACCGTGGCGCCGCAATCGGACAGCGCCTTGCGCAGCCGCGATATCTGGCTTTCCAATGCGTTTGACTCCAATCGGTCGTCAAAGCCGTACATGCGGTCTTCGATGCTGGCGCGCGGCACCACGCGGCCCTGGGCCTGCAGCAGGATTTCCAGCAGGGCCAACTGCCGGCGGTGCAGGGCGATCCGCACGCCGTTGACGGTGACGCCGCGGGTGACGGTATGGAATTCCATGTTGCCCGCCGTCAGGGTCAGGCCGTGAGTCCCCGAGGGGCGGCGCAGCAACGCCCGCAGCCGGGCGGTCAATTCGCGCAGGTCGAACGGTTTGGTCAGATAGTCGTCCGCGCCCAGGTCTAGGCTGCGCACCCGCTGGTCGATGGCGTCGCGGGCGGTCGCCGCCAGCACCGGCACCCAGTTGCCGCCCTGGCGCAGACGGTGCAGGAAATCCTGGCCGTCGCCGTCGGGCAGGTTGAAGTCGAGCACCAGCGCGTCGAAGGTCGAGGTTGCCACTGCCGCCTCGGCCTCGTCCAGGCACGCCACCAGATCGGCGGCAAATCCCTGGCGGCGCAGATGTTCGACCATCAGCTCGCCCAACTCGGTTTCGTCCTCGATCACCAGAACTCTCATCGCCGTTCGTACCTGCGCTGAACAGAGATGCCAACCTCGGCGAGGAAGCTTACCGCAGGCTTACGCGGCACGGGTGCGGGAAACGCATGGTCAAGAAAAAAGGCCCCGGAGGTTACCCTCCGGGGCCTTCAATCCAGCGAACAGCCGGGACAGGCTTAGTTCTTGGCCTTGTCCACCAGCTTGTTCTTGGCGATCCACGGCATCATGCCGCGCAGACGCTCGCCGACCTGCTCGATGGCATGCTCGGACTGGATGCGGCGGGTGGCCTTGAAGGACGGCTGGCCGGCCTTGCATTTCAGCATCCAGTCGCGGACGAAGCGGCCCGACTGGATGTCTTCCAGCACGCGCTTCATCTCGGCCTTGGTTTCCTGGGTGACGATGCGCGGGCCGGTCACGTAGTCGCCGTATTCGGCGGTGTTCGAGATCGAATAGCGCATGTTGGCGATGCCGCCTTCGTAGATCAGGTCCACGATCAGCTTCACTTCGTGCAGGCACTCGAAATAGGCCATCTCGGGGGCGTAGCCCGCCTCGACCAGGGTCTCGAAGCCGTACTGGATCAGCTTGGTCAGGCCGCCGCACAGCACCACCTGCTCGCCGAACAGGTCGGTCTCGCATTCCTCGCGGAAGGTGGTCTCGATGATGCCCGAACGGCCGCCGCCGATGGCGGAAGCGTAGGACAGGGCGATTTCCAGGGCGTTGCCGGTGGCGTTCTGCGCCACGGCGACCAGGCAGGGAACGCCGCCGCCCTTGACGTATTCACCGCGGACGGTGTGGCCGGGGCCCTTGGGGGCGACCATGAACACGTCCAGGTCGGCGCGGGCTTCGATCAGGCCGAAATGGATGTTCAGGCCGTGGGCGAAAACCAGGGCGGCGCCCTGCTTCAGGTTGGGGGCGAGATCGCGGTAATAAATCTCGGCCTGCAGCTCGTCGGGGGTGAGGATCATCACCACGTCGGCCCAGGCGGCGGCCTCGGCCGGCGACAGAACCTTCAGGCCCTCGCCCTCGGCCTTCTTGACGGTGGCCGAACCGGGACGCAGGCCGACGGCCACATCCTTGGCGCCGGAATCGCGCAGGTTCAGCGCATGGGCATGGCCCTGGCTGCCGTAGCCGATGATGGCGACCTTCTTGCCCTTGATCAGATTGACGTCGGCATCCCGATCGTAATAGACGCGCATCGAACTTTTCCTTCTCGTGCTGCCCCTGGCTGATCCGCCGGGGCCGAAAAATATTCGGAACGGTTTACAGTGCCGACGGGCCGCGCGCAATGGCGACGACGCCGGTGCGCGACACATCCACCAAACCCAGCGGTTCCATCAGCTTGATGAAGGCGTCCACCTTGTCGGTGGCGCCCACCACCTCGAACACGAACGATTCGTTGGTGGCGTCGATCACGTTGGCGCGGAAGATGTCGGCGATGCGCAGGGCTTCCACGCGCTTTTCGCCGATTCCGGCCACCTTGACCAGCGCCAGCTCGCGGCTGACATGGGCGCCTTCGATGGTCAGGTCGCTGACCTTGTGAACCGGCACCAGGCGGCGCAGCTGGTTCTTGATCTGCTCGACGATCATCTTGGTGCCGGTGGTGACGATGGTGATGCGCGAGAGCTGCTCGCGGTTATCGACCTCGGCCACCGTCAGGCTTTCGATGTTGTAGCCCCGGCCCGAGAACAGGCCGATGACGCGGGCCAGCACGCCGGCTTCGTTGTCCACCAGGACGGCGATGGTGTGGCGTTCGATGGCGTCTGCGATGTGAGTCACTTTGGTATCCCCCATTCTCAAACCAGAACCATGCCGTCTTGCTCGGAACCGGGCTTGTCCAGCGACCGGTCCTCCGGGCCAAGCACCATTTCGTTATGGGCCATGCCGGGCATGATCATGGGGAAGCAGTTTTCAGAAGCGTCGGTGCGGCAATCGACGATCACCGGGCGGTCGACCGCCAGCATTTCCTTGATGACGTCGTCCACCTGACCCGGGGTTTCGGCGCGCAGGCCGACGGCGCCGAAGGCGTCGGCCAGCTTCACGAAGTCCGGATGGGTGTGCATGTGCGACTCGGAATAGCGGCCGCCGTGGATCAGTTCCTGCCACTGGCGCACCATGCCCATGTACTGGTTGTTCAGGATGAACACCTTCACCGGCAGGCGATGCTGGCACAGGGTGGCCATCTCCTGGATGTTCATCTGCACCGACGACTCGCCCGAGATGTCGATGACCAGCGAGTCGGGATGGGCCACCTGCACGCCCATGGCCGCCGGCAGGCCGTAGCCCATGGTGCCCAGGCCGCCCGAGGTCATCCAGTGGTTGGGCTGCTCGAACTTGAAGTGCTGGGCGGCCCACATCTGATGCTGGCCCACCTCGGTGGTGATGTAGGGGTTCTTGTGCTTGGTCAGCTCGTACAGGCGCTGCAGCGCGTATTGCGGCTTGATGATCTTGTTCGAGTTTTCGTAGTGCAGGCAGTTGCGCGACCGCCAGCCCTCGATCTCGGACCACCACGCCTTCAGCGCCTTGTCGTCCACGCGCACCTGACGCGCCTTCCACACCTTGATCAGGTCTTCCAGGATGTGGGCGGCATCGCCCACCACCGACAGGTCCACCAGGATGTTCTTGTTGATCGAGCTGGGGTCGATGTCGATGTGGATCTTCTTCGAGAACGGCGAGAAGGCGTTGACCCGGCCGGTGACACGGTCGTCGAAGCGGGCGCCGATGTTGATCATCAGGTCGCAGCCATGCATGGCCAGGTTGGCTTCGTAGGTGCCATGCATGCCCAGCATGCCCAGCGACAGCGGGTCCGACCCCGGGAAGGCGCCCAGGCCCATCAGGGTCTGGGTGCAGGGGAAGCCGGTCATGCGCACGAACTGGGTCAGCAACTGGCACGCCGCCGTGCCCGAGTTGATGACGCCGCCGCCCACATAGACGATCGGGCGCTTGGCCTGGGCGATCATCTCGACCGCCTTTTCGATGGCCTTGAGGTCGCCCTTGACCTGGGGCTTGTACTTGGACTTCACCCGCGACGGGCCCTGATACTCGCCCTTGCTCTGCACGACATCCTTGGGCAGGTCCACCAGCACCGGGCCGGGGCGGCCGCTGCGGGCGACGTGGAACGCCTCGTGGATGGTGCGGGCCAGGTTGTTGACGTCCTTGACCAGGTAATTGTGCTTGGTGCACGGCCGGGTGATGCCGGTGATGTCCGCTTCCTGGAAGGCGTCGTTGCCGATCAGGCTGGTGGGCACCTGGCCGGTGATGCAGACCAGCGGAATCGAATCCATCAACGCGTCGGTCAGGCCGGTGATGGTGTTGGTGGCGCCGGGGCCCGAGGTCACCAGCACGCAGCCGACCTTGCCGGTCGAACGCGCATAGCCCTCGGCCGCATGCACGGCGGCCTGTTCATGGCGCACCAGGATGTGGCGCAGCCGGTTCTGCTTGAACAGTTCGTCATAGATGGGCAGTACCGCGCCGCCCGGATAACCGAAAATTACCTCGACACCCTGGTCGACAAGGGCCTTCAAGAGGATTTCAGCTCCGTTCAACGTGTCCTGATGTGCCATCACTCGCACCCTTTCCTATGACTGCCGGGCCACCCGAATCCGGCGGGCACGCAAAGGCGCGCGCGGGCCAGGGGTGGCACGAGCGGCACAAACTAGCCCCTCAGTCGCGCTCGGTCAATAGAAACTGGCGAATAATCGAAAAGATTTCCGGCGACAGGCTTTCCGAAAATTGCGTAGACACCACTTCAGGGTTTTCAAGTTGGTTGCGGAACCATGTCATCTGGCGTTTCGCGTAGTTCCGGGTGGCCTGGGTGGCGCGGGCGATGGCGGTGTCGCGGTCGATGGTTCCGCGCAGCCATTCGGCCAGTTCCGGCACGCCCAGCGCCTTCATGGCCGGCAGGGCGGGGTCCAGCCCCATGTCCAGCAGGGCGCGAACCTCGTCGGCGGCGCCCAGATCCATCATCAGGCGGAAGCGGCGGTCGCAATTGGCGTAAAGCGCCTCGCGCGCGGGCAGCAGGGCAAAGGTCCGCCAGCGCGCCGGCACGGCGCCCTCCATGGGGGCGGCCTGCCACTCGGCCAGCGAGCGGCCGGTGGCGGCCAGCACTTCCCAGGCGCAGGCCAGCCGCTGGCTGTTGCTGGGATCAAGCCGTTGCGCCATCACCGGGTCGCGCGCCGCCAGCTCGGCATGAAAGGTGGCGTTGCCCAGCCGCGCCAGCCGCTCGCGCGCCTCAAGGCGCACGGGCTCGGGGATGTCGGGAATGGGCGAGATGCCGTGCATCAGCGTGCGCAGGTACAGCCCGGTGCCGCCCACCAGCACCGGCAGCTTGCCGGCGGCCCAGGCGTCGGCCATGGCCTGCGCCGCCAGGTCTTTCCAAAGGGCCGCCGAACAGGCGATGGCCGGCGACAGCACGCCGTAGACCCGGTGGGGCGTTGCCGCCTCGTCCTCGGCCGAGGGGCGCGCGGTGACCACCCGCAGCACGTCGTAGACCTGCATGGAATCGGCGTTGATCACCACGCCGTCGAATTCGCGCGCGATGGCCAGCGCCATGCCCGATTTTCCCGACGCGGTGGGGCCGGCGATGACGATGGCGGGGGGAAGGGGGCTGTTCAGGTTCAACACCGGGGCACCAAGGCTTCATGAGACGGATGGGCGGACGTGCTGATCCCTATCAGAATAGGCGGTGCAGGACGAGTGCTTCCCCTTGCCAAGTGTCGTGGCGCGCCGTAAAGAGGCCCGTTCGCCCACTTCCTGCATGAAGAGCGCCTGTCATGGAAAACGTGCTCACCCTGATCGGCGCCCCCGGCGTCGTGCTTGAAGACGGTCTGGTGGCCGAGTTGCGTGCCGCGCTGCGCGGGCTGGGGGCCGACGTGTCCGCGCCCGATTGGCTGTCGCCCGGCCGGGTGGCGGATTTGGGCTTTGGGCATCTGGCCCCCGAACAGGCCGACGCAGCCGCCCGCACCCTGCTGGGGGCGGCGCGCGTCGACGTGGTGGCCCAGCCGGCCGAGGGGCGGCGCAAGATGCTGCTGGTGGCCGACATGGATTCCACCATGGTCACCGGCGAAACCCTGGATGAGTTGGCTGATTTCGCCGGCATCAAGGACAGGATCGCCGCCATCACCGCGCGCGCCATGAATGGCGAGATCGGCTTCGAGGCGGCGCTGAAGGAACGCATCGGCCTGCTGGGCGGCCTGCCGGCCAGCGCGCTCGAGGAAACCTGGGCGCGGGTGGAATATACCGGCGGCGCCCGCGCGCTGGTGCAGACCATGAAGGCCAACGGCGCCTATGCGGTGCTGGTCTCGGGCGGCTTCAAGTTCTTCACCGCCCGCGTGCGCGCCGAATGCGGCTTCGACGTGGACCTGGCCAACGAGTTCATTTT